>JAPLJE010000182.1 GCA_026388755.1 Deltaproteobacteria bacterium
AAAAACAAAAAATTGCCATTACCGATAATCAGGTAAATGACAAACTATCTAATATCAAGCAGCGGTTTAAGGGTGATGCTGAGTTCAAGGAAATGCTCACCAAGATGAAACTGACCGAGGCGCAGATAAAGACTCAGCTCAAGGAAGATCTCGCGATTCAGACCCTCATCGACAAACAGATAGTTGAAAAAATCAATGTGACGGAACAGGATGCGCAGGCTTATTATGATACCCATCCCGAGGCATTTAAACAGCCGGAACAGCTAAAGGCCAGTCATATTCTTGTAACGGTTGACCCCAAAGACGATCCTGCCAAAAAAGCCGAAGCACTCAAGAAAATTGAATCCGTTCAGGAAAAGCTCAAAGCCGGTGGAGATTTTGCAGCTCTGGCCAAGGAACTTTCAGACTGTCCCAGCAAAGAAAAAGGGGGTGATCTGGGATATTTTGGAAAAGGACAGATGGTCAAGCCCTTTGAAGATGCTGCGCTGGCGTTAAAACCCGGTGAAACCAGCGGCATCGTGGAAACCCAGTTCGGCTATCATATCATCAAGCTGGCCGAGATAAAACCCGAAGGCATTATGCCGTATGCTGAAGTCAAGGACCAGTTGTTACAATATTTAAAACAAGAAAAAGTCAAATCAGCATTGGATTCCTACCTTGCTGTACTGGAAAAATCGGCAAAAATAGAAAAATTAATAACGCAATAGTTTTTTTCTTGACCACCAATAAATGGTTAAGTTATACTATTAGAATATTTTTCCCGGCTTTTATTTCGGTTCAGGGGATCCCTTGAAAATGGGTTCCTGTCCAAGAACACTGTTCTGAAACCCGATCTGAAATCCAGGGACCCGAATAAACATTTTTTTAAGGGAGGTCGTGTTTTGGCAAAAGGAATAGTGAAATGGTTCAGTGATAAGAAGGGGTTTGGATTCATTGAGCAGGAAGAGGGCGGAGACGTATTTGTCCATCACTCAGCCATCAAGATGGAAGGGTTTAAAACCTTAGCCGAGGGTGATCGGGTCACGTTTGATGTGGAAAAAGGAAGCCGGGGACCTGCTGCAAAGAACGTTGTTAAGATTTAGTTTAACAAATTAACCGTTATGAAAGGGCATTTCTCTCATGCGAGGGAAATGCCCTTTTTTTATATATGGCGGCATCTTATATTTCTCCGGTGCGATTCAGACAGTCTGATCAGTATGTTTTGAAAAAATCCAAAAACTGAAGGTGGAAAATAACTGCAGCTATTCAATTTCTCCGAATTGTGATATTAACATCAAAATTTGAAATGACTTCCCAATAAATCGCCACAATCAGGATGAAAATAACGCTATGTTTTCTTTGCAAAGATTACTTGGAAAAGATGAAAAATTTTTTGATTTTCTAGAAGACAGCGCTCAGCAGGTCTGCAACAATGTCCATGCATTGATTCTGCTGATAAAGGATCCGGATTCGGCCAATGCCCTTGCCGATTTCAAGGAAGCCCGGCGCAAGGGCAGGCGCATTACAGAGGATATTGACGAGCATCTGTGCAAAACATTTGTAACGCCGATAGAACGCGAGGATATCGAGTCATTATCGGATGCGTTGTATAAGATTCCAAAAATGCTGGAGAAATTCAGTGAGCGGTTTATCCTTTTTTATGAGCCGCTTCAAGGTCAGGATTTCTCCCGGCAGATATCCATCCTCAAACAGGCCACAGAAACGCTTTTGCAGATGGTCAGATCGCTTCGGCAGAATCCCAAGCTGGATAAAATCAAAGATCAAAGAGACCGGCTGCATGAACTGGAAGGCGATGCAGACCGGTTGATGCTTGATCTGTTGTGTTCGCTTTATAATTGTAAACACGAAATGCTGGAACTGATCATTTTGCGGGACCTTTATGAATTGCTGGAAAAGGCTATTGACCGCTGCCGGGATGCCGGTAAAGTGGTATTTCAAATTGTATTGAAAAATTCGTAAATCGCAGTCAGTTGTCGGCAGCGGCCAGCAGGTTCATTGCAATCAATAAAAACTGCCCTGGCTACCCGAGAGGAGTATATGATTCTGGTCTTCTGTGTGGTTCTCGTGGCACTGATATTCGAATATATCAATGGATTTCACGATACGGCAAATTCCATTGCCACCGTTGTTTCCACAAAAGTATTGAAGCCCCGTGAGGCTATTCTTCTGGCGGCTGTCAGCAATCTACTGGGGGCGCTGTGGGGTACGGCAGTGGCCACGACCATTGGCAAGGGGCTCGTGGATACCCAGTTTGTAACGCTCCAGACGATTATCTGCGCCTTGGTGGGTGCCATCATCTGGGGGTTGCTCACCTGGTGGTTCGGGCTGCCCTCCAGTTCCAGTCATGCGCTGATCGGTGGATTGTGCGGCGCAACGCTGGCGTCGGCCCATGAGAACTGGTCCGTTATCCGGTGGTCATCTTTCAACCCCGTAACGCATAACATGGAAGGTCTCTGGCCGAAGGTGATTGTTCCCATGGTCATATCTCCGATCGTGGGAATGATCGGTGGCTTTTTGAATGATCGGTGGCTTTTTGTTAATGGGTGTTTTATTGTTATTATTAAGAAGACAGACGCCACGTCATGTGAATGCGCTTTTTAACAAATTGCAACTGGCGAGCGCATCGCTGATGGCTTTAAGCCATGGTACAAATGATGCTCAGAAAACAATGGGGATTATTGCACTATCATTGTATACCGCAACTCAGGCAGGGATGTTCCGGGAACTGCCCGGCTGGATGGGTTTTTTAGTATCCGCGAAATTCGAAGTTCATACCTGGATCAAAGTTGTGTGCGCCTTGACAATGGCTGCCGGGACAGCCGCAGGAGGCTGGCGGATTATTAGAACTCTTGGGCATAAAATGGTTAAATTGCAGCCCATTCACGGCTTTGCGGCGGAAACCGTTGCCGCATTAGTTATTCAAATCGCCTCGCACTGGGGGATTCCCCTGTCCACAACCCATATCATTTCAACTTCCATCATGGGCGTTGGGGCAACCAAACGGTTCAGCGCCGTGAAATGGGGGATTGTCGAACGGATGATCTGGGCATGGGTGCTGACGCTGCCGGTAACCGCATTGATGGGCTACTGGTGCCTGAAATTCCTTCATCTCATCCAGCTTGCTCCCTGAAAAACCGCATTTCTTGTTTTCTTACTGAAAACAGCGGAGGCGCCCTCTGATGAAATCCTGCATTACCGATACCTTCTCCCAGGAAGTCATTGCTCTGGCCGAATTCTGGCAAAAACGGGCCAATGAGCTCATGGGCCCGGAAGAACGCGCTATCCAGGAAATGATGATGCGTATGTTAAGCAGCCCCCTGGACAAGGTGATTCTGACCAAAATGATGGATCAGGGATTTCGATCGAGCAGTTATGGCCGCGTGGCGGATCAGATCAACGATCTGATGCGGACCTATGGCATTCCCGAGTTCTTCAGGGTTTCGGAAAAGCTTCTCATGCGCCTCTTTCTCAGCATGGGAAGGTATGTTCCGGCTATATCGGTTCCCAAAATCATCGAAAAAATGCGTTTTGATAGCAGCCGCTCCATTATTGCCGGTGAAGCCGAGGCGCTTCATCGTCACCTTCAGATGCGCAGATCCGAAGGCGTTCGTATGAATCTCAATCATCTTGGGGAAGCTGTTCTGGGTGAGGAAGAGGCTGCCGATCGCCTGAAAACGTATCTGGAAGATCTTCAGAATCCTGAAATCGAATATATCTCGGTCAAGATTTCAACCATCTTTTCCCAGATTTCTTCCCTGGCTTTTGAACATACGGTAAAAATTCTAATGGAACGTCTGTCCAGGCTTTACCGTACGGCCCAGAGTCAGTGTTTCATCCGCGAAAACGGCTTCCGGACGCCCAAATTTGTGAATCTGGATATGGAAGAATACCGGGATCTGGACATCACGTGCGCGGCTTTTACGCAAACCCTCGATGAACCGGAGTTCAAGATGCATTCCGCCGGAATTGTCCTTCAGGCCTATCTGCCGGATTCCTGCGATATTCAGATTGAGCTGACTGAATGGGCCAAAAAGCGGGTGGTTGACGGTGGTGCTCCCATCAAGATCCGGATCGTTAAAGGCGCCAACATGGAAATGGAGCTGGTTGAATCCAGCCTGCACAACTGGCCGCCGGCCCCTTATGACAACAAGCTGGATGTGGATGCCAACTTCAAGCGCATGGTGGACTATGGCATGATTCCGGAAAACATTCAGGCCGTTTATCTGGGAATCGCCTCGCACAACCTGTTTGAGCTGGCCTATGCCGCCAACCTGGCAAAACACTTCGGGGTAGGTGCGAACATAAGTTTTGAGATGCTCGAAGGCATGGTGGACCATGTGCGGCGTGCCATTCAGGAGTCCACCGGCGACATGCTGCTGTATGCGCCGGTGGCAACCCGGGACCAGTTCATCAACGCCATTGCCTACCTGATTCGAAGGCTTGATGAGAATACTGCGGAAGAGAATTTCCTCCGGCACTCGTTTAACCTGAAAACCGATTCCAAAGCCTGGGATTTCTTGAAAGACCAGTTTGTCAAATCCTATCACCACCGCAAAATCGTCTCCAAAGCCGCCAAGCGATCCCAGAACCGCCTGGCGGAAACATTTTTGTCCAAAAGATCTTTTGGTGCAGGCACTTTTTATTCGGGTGAATTCACCAATGAAGCCGACACGGACTGGGCCCTTGGACTGGGCCCTTAAATCCAGCCGGATCTGGGCCCAAACCATTCGGGACAAGTGGCAAAAGGCCCCTGACGGCATCCCGATCATCATTCCCGTAGTTGCGGGCGGAGGTGAGATCCTGGAAGGCAGGTCTTTTGGGGAATGCCTGGATATTTCACGGATCGGCGAATCTGGCGAGAAGCACCTGATTGCCCGTTATACCCTGGCGGATGAAAAAGACATTGATCTTGCGGTCTCGGTTGCCAAGGCAGATCCAAACGGCTGGCGCGAAAAGCCCCTGGCCGAGCGGCATGAAATTCTGTCCCGCGTGGCCGGGGAACTTCGCATGGCAAGGGCAGATCTGATCGGCGCAGCCGACGCCAATACCGGAAAAGTGTTTTCAGAGGGGGATGTCGAGGTTTCCGAAGCCATCGACTTTGCGGAATATTACCCGCACTCGGTCAGGGCGTTTGACGACATGCATCATGTCCGCTGTGCGGGCAAAGGCGTGGGACTGGTGATTTCTCCCTGGAATTTTCCCATTGCCATTCCCTGCGGCGGAATTCTCGCCGCCCTGTCCGCGGGCAACACCGTCATTTTCAAGCCGCCTTCAGCCGCTGTTCTGGTGGCGTGGGAAATTTGCCAGTGTTTCTGGCGAGCTGGAGTTTCCAAAAACGTTCTCCAGTTTTTACCCTGTGCGGGATCGACCGCTGGCGCGAAACTGACACATCATCCGGATGTGGATTTTATCATTCTGACTGGCGGTACCGATACCGGAATGCGGATTCTCAAAGAGCGGCCTGCTGTCTTTCTGGCTGCCGAGACCGGCGGAAAAAACGCCACGATCGTCACTGCCATGAGCGACCGGGACCAGGCCATCAAAAACGTCATTCAGTCTGCATTTGGTCACTGCGGCCAGAAATGCTCGGCAACCTCTCTTCTCATCCTTGAAAAAGAAGTCTATGAAGATCCGGTTTTCAAAAAACAGCTCGTGGATGCGGCCAGAAGCTTTTCGGTGGGCTCTGTCTGGGCGTTTGAAAACCGGATGGGCCCGTTGATCCAGCCGCCTTCCGGAGACCTGAAATCCGCTCTCACAAAGCTGGAGCCAGGCGAATCCTGGGTTCTGAAACCTGAAAACATCGGCTCCAATCCGCATCTGTGGACTCCCGGAATCAAATGGGGTGTCAAACCCGGAAGCTATACCCATCTGACGGAGTTTTTCGGGCCGGTTCTGGGGGTTATGTGCGCAAAGAATCTGGAAGAAGCCATCGATCTGGTCAATCAAACCGGTTACGGTCTGACGTCCGGGATTGAAAGCCTCGATAAACGGGAGCAGGTGCTGTGGAAGAGCCGGATCAAGGCCGGGAATCTTTATATCAACAGGGGAACCACTGGAGCCATTGTGCTTCGGCAGCCCTTCGGCGGTATGAGAAAATCCGCGCTGGGATCGGGAATCAAGGCAGGAGGACCCAATTATGTGAGTCAGTTCATGAATTTTGAAGAAACCGGCCTGCCTCCGATTGGCGCGATTCGGAAGGACTCGGAAATCCTGCGGCTTTCCCGGAGATGGCGGATCAAACTGGATGGAAATCATTTCCCCGGCATAGAAGCCGATATGTCAAAAACCATCCGGGCCATTCAGAGCTACGTTTATCGGGCTGAACAGGAATTCCGGGTTGAAAAAGATTATTTTCACTTGAGGGGGCAGGACAACGTCGTCCGGTTTCTACCGGTGGGGACCGTTGCTGTCCGCATTCATGGCGACGACTCGCTTTTTGAAACCCTGGCCAGGATTGCAGCGGTCCGGATTTCGGAATGCTCGCTGCTTGTCAGCATTCCGCCGGGTCTTGTCAACACCACCACGTCATTTCTGGGTTCAAAGGAAGGTCAGGCCCTTCTCAAAGATGCTCGCGTGGTTCGCCAGACCGACAGGGATCTGATTCAGATGCTTTCAAAAATACAGCGGATTCGCTATGCCCATCCGGACCGGGTGCCGTCGTCGGTTATGGCAGCGGCGGCTGAAAAAGGATTTTACATCTCCCGCATGCCGGTCCTGATGGAAGGCCGGATCGAGCTTCTGCATTATTTTCAGGAACAGAGCATCTGTGACAATTATCACCGGTATGGAAACTTGGGGGAGCGGGCCATGGTTTCTCCGGTATGATTCAATGAGAGTCCGTTCATCAAAAAGGCTTCTGGCAACTCACCACAACCGATTGATATGGATTCGATTTTAGGAGGAATAAATTGCTTTGCAGAAAGGAATTTTCTCTGCTATTTTTTATAAAGAAGTGGATGTCGAGCATGGCGGCCGACTTGTTACTCCCTTAACCAGACAATCCGATAAAACGAAAGTTCAACAGATCCTATTATGAAAGACGAAAACGGCCTATATTATTATCCATTTCCGGATAACAAACGTGTGCGGATGTATGTGCAGGATGATGACGGTGTCATCTGCTTCAGATTGTGGAGCGCTGATGATGCCGAGCTTTGGAAAGCCCATGGCTGGATGCCCTACAGAGCCATTCTGGAGGCATCCCAGATGAACACCCAAAAACATTTTGACCCGAAGCAGGCATATGACATTCGGGTGGCGCGGGAGTTGCTGGAAGAAAACAGAGCATAGAAAACCGGTAATGGGTCATCGGTAAGGGGTAAGAATAAACACCTGCATCCCATTACCGATGATCCACAGCCCGCTTGCATCAATACCGGTAATGATCCGGTTTAAACGGCCCTTCAGCTGACACGCCCAGATAATCGGCCTGAAATGGTGTCAAGAGGGTGAGCTTTGCACCCAGCTTTCCCAGGTGAAGCCTGGCGACTTCTTCATCCAGAAGCTTGGGCAGGGTATAGACCCGGCATTCATGTTTCTGGGTTGCCAGGGCAATTTGGGCCATGCACTGGTTGGTAAAGC
>JAPLJE010000569.1 GCA_026388755.1 Deltaproteobacteria bacterium
ATTAATGATTATCATGCTTCCTTGCCATTCTTTGGACGGAAAGCAGCGTACTTATCACCTTAACAACAGAGAAAGGAGGCGTTTATGCCAGCAGAGAGTGTGTATAAGATCATTGAACTTGTAGGAAGCAGCGAAGTCTCGTGGGAAGATGCCGCAAAAAAAGCCGTTGAACTTACATCCAAAAATGTGAGAGGATTACGGATTGCCGAGATTGTCGAGCAGGATCTGAAGGTGGAAGATGGCAAGGTCGTAGCCTTCCGCGTCCGAATCAAACTTTCATTCAAATACGAAAGCTGATTAATCAGCGCATGCCGCCCGGAAAAGGATGGCCGATTTGCCGGCTATCTTTTTCCAGGCGTTTCCCTGCCGCCGCCATTTACCCGATCACAAGTTAGCATCGCTCCAAATGTAAGTTTTTATCGAGCATGATTTTGTCGACATCCATAACAGGCCTTCCAATAAGGGTCGACAATGGAAGAACCTTAAGACTTTTTTCCCCTAAGCCCGTCAGTATTTGATCCATCTCCTTCAACCAACAGGAAAACAAATGGTCATTCTTCGGTCTCGTATCATGAAGAAGGATAATATCATCAGCATGCACACGCTTTAGAATTTTTTTTGAAAGATCCCGGATTCTCCTGTTCCCATTGTCAAAGGCGCGACAACTGAAATTGACGGTATACAGATTCAACTGCAAAAGAACCTGATGAAGCCCGGGGCTGGTAATGCCTACCGGAGGGCGGAAGGCAAATGATATCACGCCCATTTCCCGCAATACATTTTGTGTCTTTTTGATTTCATTTAACAGGTAATGACTGCCTTTAAGCAGCATCAGATTGTCATGGGTGTAGGTATGGTTCCCGATGGAATGGCCCTGACTCACGATCTCTTTTACCAATTCCGGGTGCTCGAACGCTTTTTTCCCGATGACAAAAAAAGTTGCCTTGACCTGATGCTTTGAAAGCAACCGTAGCAGATCCGGGGTGGAAAGCGGATCTGGGCCGTCATCAAAGGTAAGTGCGACCGCCTGTTCACTCGATTTTCCACGACTGATGATAGGAAGGTAATACCCCAGAAAGGGGAGAAAGGGGGCAACCAGACACAGCAGGACAAATCCCGCCAGCGGAACAACAGAGAGTCGCACATCAATTAATGACAGTGGAATTGCTATCAGAAATGAAACCAGGCCGGTCCATTCAGCTTTGGAGAGAAACGTTACTTTCTGACATTTAGGATGAACCAAACCAGATCTCCCTTGGAACCGGACGGGGCGGAAAGTTCAATATCAAATCCTGCCTGAAGGACGATTGCTTCAATTTCATCATAGATCCGATAATAACATTGAATTCCTGCCGCTTTATTTCTTAAGTATTCCATCCACCACACCCAGGGAAATTGATATGCCGGGGGGAGGGTGGCACGGACAATAATGCGCCCTTTTTGCCCGAGTATAACGGATAGTCTTTTTAATGTCAGGCTTAATTGATCATCATCCAGAAAGTGAATAATGTCCAACATCATGACCATATCTACCGGACCCGGGGTCTTTGGAATATTCGGCGCACCGGCAACGGCAATAAATCCGCTTATTCCAATCGCCCGGGATGCCACGCTGACCCGCTTCGGGTCGGGATCAATACCATAAACAATAGCATCCGGAAACCGCTCCAGAACCCAGCATGCCGGCACACCATAGCCACACCCGATATCCGCTACAGCCCTGATGTCTGAACTCGATAAAAGGGACGACAGTTCTGAAAACATCGGATCCAGTTGCAGTTTAAAGCGGGCAAACAACCGCTGATACGCTCCCATATTCCGGTAACGCCACAGAATCCGGTCGCTGGGGTTCCCATTTTCTGTGGGGTCTTCATTTCGTTTTCGAAGCAAATATTCAACCATTTGCGGCAATATAACGAATATGAACAGAAGGAGGGTAAGCCCCAAACCGGCGACAGAAACGATTTTCAAACATGCTGAAAACATGAATTTCCCTTCATCTAAAAAACCAGAACACGATCAGCAGGATAGAGAGAATGTGCACGGCAATGAATATCGACCGGTAGCGATGAAACAATTCGTTTCTTTTCTGAATGCGCTGAAGACCGCCGCATAGGCGCCGGAATTTATCCAATTGTAAATACTTGCTATTCCCGGTTGGGGAACTGCCCTGAAATGCAAATGAAGGGCAGACCGTGTAAAAACCGTCTTTATACGATTTCAGTTCTGTATCGAAAGCGATCTGCCGCCATGGCTTTTTTACCAGCGATTCGGCAAAACCGCGATTTAGAACATACGCATGGGCTAAACTGCGATATTTTATTGAAAGCACTCCCTTGTGATCCGTTTTTCTGCTGCCTGAAACCAGACATCCGAAGAAAAACGCTTTCCAGCCAGGGGTATCTCTCATAAAATCAATACACTGTTTAAGACGTTCCTGACTGAATCCGTCAAATATAACATCGTCTTCAAATATAATGATCTTCTCGGCTCCGGCCAGCAGCCCTTTTTTTATGCACGCCATGTGAGATTCATATATCCCCTCTTCAGAATCATAGGGATGCTTTTTTACGATATGGGATTCGACATATTCCAAAAGGCCTGTTTTTTCGAATTGAGTTTCAGCCTCTTCACGTCTGTCTGAACGCTCATCCAGCGAGATGCAGTAGATCTTATCGAAATAATCCCAGTAGTTGGTTGACTTGTCCATTTCCTCGCTTGATTGTCGATGCCTTATTCATTTATCTGAAAAAAATATTTTGCTTCAAAAAGATTGCCCGTATGGTACAATAAAGGAAACATGGATATAACGATATGGATTTCTCCGGTCAGACATTAAAAATGATAAAAACAAATATTCTAACCCGTATTGCCAATACAGATTATGTGCGTTCCGCCTTGAATGACAAGGCTGATTTAAGCGCCTTCAAGGAGAAACCATCCATCCGGATCATCATGGGTGTTTCGGCCATTCTCTTCAGTTACATCATCTCCTGGCCCGCCATCGGCGCGCTGGGCGCCTTATCCGTTTACCTGAACAAACCCCTTCTGGTTGTTATCGGCGGCCCGTTATTATATGGTTTTTCCCACCTGGTATTTATATTTGGAATGTATCTTGCCGGCGCCAAATATTCAAAGATATTTCTGCGGTGGGCAACCCGGATTGCTGTAGAGAAATTATTGCCTGCATCCTTCAATAACAATTGAATTTTTTTCGATATCCAATTGATTATGCGATAAATGATGAATAGACGGAAACACTATGGAAGCAGTAAAAGCTCCAAACAAAGATGCGGATCTGAGCCAGCAGAAATACCAGAGCAAGCTTTATGAAATAACCAAAATTATTCATGAGGCTGAAAGCTTTGTTAAGGTTCTCCCCTATATTGAGAGGGAAATACTCACCCTGCTCAAAGCCGAGCGCATGACTGTTTACCAGCGAGGCCGACGCAACCGGGAAATTGTTTCCAAGTATAAAACCGGCAGGGAGTTCAAGGAAATCCGGCTTGCCATCAGTTTCTCATCTATTGCCGGATTTGTCGCTTTAAGCCAGCGGCCTGTTCGCATTGATGATGCCTATGACGAGCAGAGCCTTGAACGAATACACCCCCAACTGAAATTTGATTGCAGTTTCGACCAGCGCTCAGGCTTACACACGCAGTCAATGATTGTTGTTCCCATCAAGTTTAAAGAAACATTGCTCGGCGTCCTTCAGATCATCAACCACGTGGACGGGGGAGGCTTTACCGACCTGGACGTAAAGGTTGCCCTTGAGGTAGCGCAACTTATAGGGCTGAAGTTTCAATATGATTTTCAGACCACGCTGGGGCCCTATGATTATCTGATCCACCAAAAGCTTCTAACACCTGATAAACTTGAAGATCTGCAAAAAAAGTCGGCAAAAGTCAAAATTTCCGTTCCCCAGCTTTTAATTACTGATCTGAAACTCGCTCCCGAAGAGATTGGCGAATCACTCGAGCGCTACTATCAGGTGCCTTTTCTCAAATATGACCCTGATATTCAGGTGCCGCAGGATCTCATAAGAAAAATCAACAAGACATATCTCAAGAGCCAACTCTGGGTGCCTGTTGCCTTTGAGCAGGAACGGGCCACCATTCTTCTCGATGATCCTAATGATTTTAAACGGATTATGGAAGTTCAGCAAGTGCTCAATGCCCGGAGCTATGATTTCTGTGTCGGCATCCCCGAAGACATTCTCCGGTATCTTGGCAACGGCATGACTTGCTTACAGGAGTCAAGAAGCGAAGTCAATCTTAATGAACTCATCGTCAAACTTGAAGGTGAAATGACCCCGGATGACGGTGAAATCGCTGATATGAGGGTTAATGAAAATGAAGCAACGGTCGTTCAACTTGTCAACCGTTTGATTATTGACGCTACCAGAATAAATGCTTCGGATATCCATATCGAGCCGAGCGAAGGCAAAAATGCCGCAATTGTCCGCATGCGGGTTGACGGGGATTGCCGCGAGGTGCTCAAGA
>JAPLJE010000605.1:0-2154 GCA_026388755.1 Deltaproteobacteria bacterium
AGCGGGCTATGGCAGTGATCCGTATCCTCAATGAAATGGCCGTCCAATATGAAACCGCCATTATCGTCGTGACCCACGACGAAAAGATCATTCCGACATTCAAGCGCCTCTACCGCATCCGTGACGGTAAAACCCAGGAGAAAGTCGGCGAACGCTATAACAACAAATAACAAAGAGAATATTAAAAAGGAGAATGTCTTGTGAAAGCCACTCAGCAGTTAAAAGATGAACACCAGGGTATAATAATAGTGTTCCGTATTTTGGAAAAAATTTGCGACAAGCTTAAATCAGACGGAATTCTCAACACAGAGCATTTTGAAGGTATCCTTGAGTTTTTTAAAGTTTTTGTGGATAAATGTCACCACGGAAAAGAGGAAGACCTGCTTTTTCCGGCCATGGAAGAAGTCGGAATACCGAGACAGGGTCCTATCGGCGTCATGCTTTCCGAGCATGTCATGGGCCGCAAATTTGTGAAAGCGATCAGCGAGGCTTATTCCGAATACAAAGCAGGCAACGCGTCCGCATCTGCCGGACTTATTGATCATGCCAAAGGATATATCTCGCTCATGCTGACTCATATTGATAAAGAGGATAACGTGCTGTATCCCATGGGCGACAGCCGTTTTTCAAAAGAAAAGCAGGAAGAGCTGTATGAAGGATTTGAAAAAATCGAAATCGAAAGAATCGGCATCGGCAAACATGAGGAATTTCACGGATTGATTGATAAACTCAGCAAGATTTATTTATAGACAGCGTTGTTTTGCGTCAGGAAAAACAATCCAGAAAAGGAGTGCCGGATATGCAAAGTTCAAAAATCAGAGCGATTCTGTTGTTTCTGCTGGCCTTGGCATTTGGTGTATTGATACTGGGAGGATATCTGATCAATGCGGCAAAACCGCCGATTCCGGTAAAAACCGTCAGCGCGCAGGGAGCAATCGTTTTTACGGCGGATGATATCCTTAACGGACAGAATTTTTATTTTTCACATGGCGGCCAGCATATCGGCACCATCTGGGGGCATGGCTCGTATCTGGCGCCGGATTGGTCGGCTGATTTCCTGCATCGCATGGGACTGTATCTGGCTGCCCGTCATCTGGGCGTGACTCCGGAAAAAGCCGGAAGCTTTTCGCAGGCAGATTTTGATGGGCTGAAACCGGAGGTTCGTGCATCAATCGGCGCTCAGGTCCGGGAAGAAATCAAGACCAACCGCTATGACACCCGAACAGGTGTTCTGACGTTAACGTCCTATCAGGCCGAAGCGTTTAACACGCTGAAAGAATATTACACCAGTCTGTTCATACACGGCAATGAGCGGATGGGTATTCAGAAAGAAATCATCACGGCTCCTGGCGAAGGCTTCAAATTGTCCAGTTTTTTCGCCTGGCTTGCCTGGGCTGCCGGCACTCTTCGCCCGAATGCGGACTACACCTATACCAGCAACTGGCCGTTTGATCCGCTTGTTGGCAATGAACCCATTCCCGGCATGCTGATCTGGTCCATTGTCAGTGTCATCCTGCTGATTCTGGGAATTGCCGCAGCGCTTTTTGTCTATTTGCGTCATATCCGGCAAGACGATTACGACACCCAGTTGATTCTTGATTTTCCGGAGCCAGCCCCTACAGGCAGTCAGAAAGCAACATTGGCTTATTTTGTTGTTGCGATTCTGCTGTTTGTCATTCAGATCGGAATGGGTGCGGTCACGGCGCATTTTACCGTGGAATCGCCACCTGTTTTCTGGCAGCCGGATTGTTTATTGGTCCGTTTGTCGGACGAGAGCCCAAGGGCCAGAAATTCTGGGTGATTACCCTGTTTGCAGCCATCGTGATCGTGGTGGTTGGGGCAATGAGCGGGACATGGCTGTCTGTCAGGGGATTTTTTGGACAGAACGGTTTTTATCTGGGGCATCAGGGGTATGAGTATATCGAACTTGGCCGGGTCTGGCAGGTTCTTCTGATAGCCGGGATGCTCATCTGGCTGGTTCTGATGCTAAGGGCCATTCTGCCGGCGCTGAAACAGGAAGAAGACAGCGGGGGGCTGACGCACATGCTTCTCTACAGCGCCGTCAGCATTCCGCTGTTTTATATGGCTGGTCTGATGTACGGCAAGGGAAGCCATGTCGCCAATGCCGAATATTGGCGGTGGTGGGTAGTTCAT
>JAPLJE010000605.1:2164-3262 GCA_026388755.1 Deltaproteobacteria bacterium
AGGGTTTTTCGAGGTCTTTGCCACGGTGATCATGGCCTTTTTGCTGTCATACATCGGTGCGGTCAGCAAAAAATTTGCTTTAATAACCGTTCACTTTACTGTTTTTTTGTATCTGGGCAGCGGCGTGATTGGAACTTTCCATCACCTGTACTGGACCGGAAGCCCCATACCGATTATTGCTCTGGGCGCGGTTTTCTCGGCCCTGGAAGTGGTGCCGCTGACCCTTCTGGGCTTTGAAATTGTCCACAACCTGAAGGTCAATCGGGAAGGCGGTGTGGACTATGCCTACAAGTGGCCGGTGTATTTTTTCATTTCCGTGGCATTCTGGAACCTGGTCGGTGCGGGTGTCTTCGGATTTTTGATCAACCCGCCGATCGTTCTGTATTATGCGCAGGGCATCAACACCACCCCGATTCATTCCCATACGGCTCTTTTTGGGGTCTATGGACTGTTGGCCATCTCTCTGATGCTGTTTTCGGTGCGGCATATTGTTACCCGCGCTTCCTGGTCGGATCAAATGCTGAAATGGAGTTTCTGGTGCCTGAATGGCGGGTTGGCTTCAATGGCCGTTTTCAGCCTGATTCCTTCAGGGTTCTATCAACTGTGGTATGCCATCAAATATGGTATGTGGTATGCCAGAAGCCCAGAAATCACCTCGGGTCCGGTAATCCGGGCATTGAGCTGGGCGCGACTTGTTCCGGACGTCATTTTCGCATCAGGGGCGATTCTCCTGCTCCTGTTTCTGGTTCGTGCCATCTATTTGTCGTTTTATAAAAAAGTCTAAACCAGTGTTGAGATCAACAGCGTATCCAGACAATTTTGTGAACTCTGCCCTTGTGGTAAAGAGGATTGTATTCTGAAATAACACATTGTGGGAAAGGAATAAAAGCCATGATTAAGCGTATCGAAGTATTCAAGGAGAATGGTTTCAGCGACAAAGGCATGAAAAAATTTCTGCTGCACGACTCGTCGGATTTCAAGATTCTGAATTTCAATTTCAGTCCGGATCAGGAATTGCCGATTCACTCTCACGACATTGACGGGCAATTATCCATCGTGGTTCTGGAAGGCAGCGGTGAGTTTCTGGGCAAAGACAAC
>JAPLJE010000605.1:3291-6712 GCA_026388755.1 Deltaproteobacteria bacterium
CAACACAAGCTTTTCGGCAAATCCGGGTGATGTTCTGATTTCCGATATTTGTGAACCGCATGGTATCCGGGCGAAAACGAATTTGCGGGTTCTGGTAACGATTGCACCGCCGATATGACAGAATAGCGGATCATTTTATGGCGCGGGGTGTGCTTGACGTCTGAAATATCGACTTTAAAAAACCTCCCGATCAATCGAACCCGCGCCAACTCTCAGGCTTGTATGCGGAGCCGGTATTGCCGTCCGGGATAATAATGGGTTTCTCCGCTGCTATCGAAACGTTTCAGCGTCTCTCGAATGGAACCGTAATAAGTATTGAAACGCCGATCAGGCGCATTGCCCTGATTATCGTTATGCCATTATTGACATGGTTTAATATTTCCGCTACTAATTCAAAATCCTTTGTTCGCGACATTGCCTGTATTGAATAACTCCCGGAAAGGCTATGAGAAATCAACAAAAAGGGTTTAACCTCACACGCGATTTCAATATCGTTTAGCGTTGGGCACATACAGTTAAGGAGGTGTTTTGTGAAAATCAGAAAATTACAGCTATGGCAGATAATGGTTTTATTATTTCTGTTGCCGGGGTTGTCCGTTCAGCTCCACGCCCAGGAAAATTGCACGGAAACCTATGGAAGCGGAACGCATCGGTTTAGCCTGGCTACAGGAAGTCCGGGAGAGCTGGGTTTGCTGAAGGTCCTGGCCGAGGAATTCAACCGGGAGAAGAAAGCCTCTCTTTGCTGGGTAAAGGCGGGGTCCGGTGATGCCATGAAAATGCTTAAAGAGAAACAGGTGGACGTAATCATGGTGCATGCCCCGGCTGCGGAAAAACAGGCCGTGCAGCAAGGATGGGCCATCAAACGCACCCTTATCGGTTCCAACGAATTTTACATTGTTGGCCCCCCTGAAGACCCTGCCGGTATTGCCTCTGCAGAATACGTCGCCCAGGCTTACAGAAAAATCGCGGAATCCAAAGCACCTTTTTTATCCCGTGGCGACAATTCCGGAACCCATAAAAAGGAGCTGGATATCTGGAAGTCATCGGGAATAACGCCTTCCGGCGACTGGTATGTTCTTTCCAAGGGGTTTATGATGGACACCCTGAAAAACGCAGATAGCCTGGGCGGATATTTCATGTCCGACAGCAGCACCTGGATTGAGGCGAATAAAACTTTAAAACGCTTGAAGATATTGTTTAGGGGTGATCCGGTCATGATCAATACCTATCATGCGCTCTGTCAGCCGGAAGGCGCCACGGCCGGACAGTCCATCGCTTCTCAATTCGTTGATTTTGTGGCTTCGGAAAAAGGGCAGTTGCTGATTCGAAACTTCGGAAAAGATCGCTTCGGCGAAGGGTTATACAACGATGCCGAATATGCCAGGCAGTATGATTACTAACCGCTATTGACACAGAAAGGAATTTTTCTATGAACAAACCATGTTATCGTATTCAATCCATTGTTGTCTGTACCGCATTGATTCTGATGCTGACTGTAAATGTGTCACTATCTTCAGCGGCTGAATCAAAAGATGTGATTCTTTCCACCACAACATCAACCGCGGATTCCGGCCTCCTGGATGTTTTGATTCCCCTGTTTGAAAAGAAAACCGGGTTTCGGGTCAAGACCATTTCGGTTGGGACCGGCCAGGCCCTGGCCATGGGTGAAAAAGGTGAAGCGGATGTTCTGCTGGTGCATGCCCCTGCTTCAGAAAAAAAATTGGTGGATTCCGGTGTGGCAATCAATTATCAGTTGGTGATGCACAATGATTTTATCATTGTCGGCCCTGCAGCCGATCCGGCAAAAATCAAAGGGAAAACCGCGGCGGACGCTTACAAGGCAATTGACGCCAGCGGTGCGGTTTTTGTTTCCCGCGGGGATGATTCAGGCACGCATAAAAAAGAGCTGAGCCTGTGGAAAGAAGCGAATGTCGTCCCGACCGGAAAACCCTGGTATCAGGAATCCGGCCAGGGAATGGGTGCAACGATATTGATGGCTTCGGAAAAAGGGGGATACACCCTGACGGACCGCGCAACCTATCTGGCTCAGAAAGCCAATGTCAGACTGGAGATTCTTTCCGAAGGCGACAAACCCCTGTTGAACATTTATCATGTGATGCAGGTGAATCCGGAAAAATTTTCTAAGGTCAATGCGTCAGGTGCCAAGGCGTTTGTCGAATTCATAATCGCCCCGGAGACCCAGAAGGTGATCGGCGAATTTGGAAAAGACAAATATGGTGCATCTCTGTTTTTTCCGGATGCGGTTAAATGACCATTTTTCTTGACGGATTTCAATCCGCGTTCAATCTGCTGGTTTCCCTGGACCCGGATGTTCTGGCCATTACATGGCGGACGATTCATGTTTCCACGGTTGCCACCTTTATCAGCATATTGATCGGTATTCCCATTGGCACAGTCCTGGCCCTGACCCGGTTTCAGGGTCGGGGACTTCTGGTCAGCCTGATCAATTTCGGGATGGGATTGCCGCCGGTGGTGGTGGGGCTGGCAACCTGGCTGATGCTGACCCGGTATGGGCCTCTGGGCATGCTGGGCCTTCTGTATACGCCAACCGCCATGATTCTGGCACAGGCGATCATTGCAAGCCCGATTGTGGCCGGATTCAGCATAGCTGCCATTCAGTCTCTAAATCCCAAGCTGCTGCTTCAGATCCAGTCCTTGGGAACCACCCGGATGCAATATCTGATGCTCCTGCTCTGGGAAGCCCGACTTGGCATTCTGTCTGCGATCATTGCCGGTTTCGGTGGTGTCATCAGCGAGGTGGGCGCATCCATGATGGTGGGCGGAAACATTCGGGGATACACCCGGGTTTTGACAACCGCCACGGTAATGGAGGTTTCTAAGGGGAAATTTGAACTGGCAACAGCGCTCAGCATCATTCTACTGGTGTTGACTTTTATTATTGTCTCCCTGCTCAGTTATCTGCAACAGCGAAAGGCAGGCCACCGATGACTGTCGAACTATCTGTAACCAACCTCAAACTGCGGCGGTCAGGCAGAGACATTCTGGATATCGAACAGTTTATTTTGAATCGCGGAGATATTCTGGCGGTTGTCGGACCCAATGGTGCGGGAAAATCCAGCTTGCTTCAAATTCTGGCTTTTCTGATTGAGCCGGATACCGGAATCATCATGCTGGATGGCGAGGCTGTTGGGAATGGCAACCGCCTGGCTGCCCGGCGAAAGCTGGCGATGGTGTTTCAGGAAGCCCTCCTTCTGGATACGACAGTTCTAAAAAATATTGAAATTCCGCTTCGCATTCGAGGGGTTTCCAGGCAGGAGGCGACCACCCGATCCCAAGAATGGATGCACCGGCTGGGCATCAACCGCCTGTCCGGGCAGCGGGCTAGAAACCTGTCGGGCGGCGAATCCCAGCGAACCAGTATTGCCAGAGCCTTGGCCAT
>JAPLJE010000310.1 GCA_026388755.1 Deltaproteobacteria bacterium
CGCCGGGACCCATGCCGTTGGCGATGCTTTTAAAATCATCCAGAGAGGTGCTGCAGACGCCATGATTACCGGCGGAATGGAGTCGGTCATTACGCCCACCTGTATCGCCGGTTTCAACGCCATGAAAGCGCTTTCCACGCGAAACGATGCCCCGGAAAAAGCATCAAGGCCTTTTGACAGCGGCAGAGACGGTTTTGTCGTTGGCGAAGGCAGCGGCATTCTGATACTGGAAGCTCTCGATTTCGCCCTGGAAAGAGGCGCCAGAATCTACGCCGAAGTTGTGGGATATGGCATGAGTGGCGATGCGTTTCACATGACAGCGCCCGCTCCTGGCGGCGAAGGGGCGGCCCGCTGTATGCAGGCTGCCATTAAGGATGCCGGCATTTCCGAAACAGAAATTGATTATATCAATGCTCACGGAACCTCTACACAGATGAACGACCAGTATGAAACAATGGCCATCAAGTCGGTGTTCAAGGATCATGCCTACCGGCTGGCAATCAGTGCTACCAAGTCCATGACCGGTCATCTTCTGGGAGGGGGCGGCGGCGTCGAGGCTGTTTTTACTGCCCTGGCCATTCAACACGGAATGATTCCGCCCACGCTGAATCTGGACAACCCTTCACCGGAATGCGATCTGGATTATGTTCCCAATCAGGCTCGAAAAAAGAGTGTGACTTACGCCATGTCCAATTCATTCGGGTTTGGGGGAACCAATGCCTGTCTGATCCTGAAACAGATGACCGACTGAAGGTATTAACGACCCCGTCTTGACCTCTGTGCCCACTTTTCAACAACATCAAGCAGTTCCTGCGACTTGAACGGCTTGGATATGTAGTCATCCATGCCGGCTTCCAGCATTTTTCCCGATCTCCTTAGCCAGAAGCAGCTGTGACAGCGCATTTTCTCAAAATTCTGCCTCTTCGACAAAACACACCCAGCCTTCAAGGTCTTCTCTAAGGAGGTGCCGATTTATCCGGGTTATTATCCACAATCAGAATCCGCTGTCTCTGAATATCGACAGGAAGAATCGGCGCCTTTATCAACCCCTCGGTCTGTTTTTTCAGAACAGCGGTAAACCAGAAGGATATCAATGGGATTTTTGATCATCGTTTCATGCTGTTTCGGTATCATGCACAGAAAGCGGATATTTTTGATTTGAAAGTTTATGAAATATCCATTATGGAAGGAGCTGAATCGAATCCTTATAACATAAATCAAAATGCAAAGAAATTCAAATGATTTAGACATTAACACAGAAAGGAAGATGGTCATGGGTAAAATGTTATGGAAACCCTCAAAGGAAATAATTCAGCAAACGAACATGTTCAGGTTTATGAATAGCGTCAATGAGCGGCAAGGGCTGCAAATTTCGCAATACTCAGAACTCTATCAGTGGTCTATTGATCACATTTCGGATTTCTGGGCATTACTCTGGGAGTTTGTGGAAATCAAAGCCTCAGCAGCATACACCGAGGTAGTGGACGATCCAACACGAATGCCCGGAGCCAAATGGTTTACCGGCTCAAGCCTGAATTTTGCCGAGAATCTGCTTCGATATCGCGATGATCGAACAGCCCTGATATTTAAAGGAGAAGCCCTGCCTTCTACCCGAACCAGTTATGCCGAGCTCTATGAAGAAGTGGCCAGAGTCGCCGCATCCCTGAAAGCCTCTGGGGTTAAACCCGGAGAACGCGTGGTGGGCTTTACTCCAAATATGCCCCAGGCCATTGTTGCAATGCTGGCGGCAACCAGCCTGGGCGCCGTATGGTCGTCCTGTTCGCCGGATTTTGGCATTAAGGGGGTTCTGGACCGCTTTGGACAGATCAAACCCAAAATCCTCTTTACGGCAAACGGGTACTGGTTCAAGGGAAAGGCCATGGATTGCCTGGAGCGCATCTCCGGCATCCTCAAGGAGCTGCCCTCCATCGAAAAGGTGGTGGTAATCCCCTATACCGAAACAGATCCGGATATTCGAAATATTTCCAATGCGGTGCATTACCGAGATTTTCTAACCTCCGGGCCTGTTCCGGAAATCACATTTACCCAGCTGCCGTTCGACCATCCCCTCTATATTATGTATTCGTCCGGCACAACCGGCCTTCCCAAATGCATGGTTCAGAGCGCCGGCGGTATTCTGCTGCATCACCTGAAAGAGCATGTCCTTCATGTGGATTTGAAACGAAAAGATGTGCTGTTTTATTTTACAACCTGCGGCTGGATGATGTGGAACTGGTTGGTCAGCGGACTCGCCAGCGGTGCTACCCTGGTCCTTTATGACGGAAATCCGTTTCATCCCCAACCCGGAGAGCTGTGGAAAATGGCTCAGGACGAAAAAATCACAGTATTTGGAACCAGTGCGGGATATATTTCTGCCCTTCAGAATACAGGCGTTATTCCCAGAAATGCGTATGATCTGACGCCACTTCGAGCGATTCTTTCCACCGGCTCTCCACTGGCTGTTGAAGGCTTTGAGTTTATCTATGATGCGGTTAAAAGTGATCTTCAACTCGCTTCTATTTCAGGAGGCTCTGACCTGAACGGTTGTTTTGCCCTGGGAAATCCGATGGACCCGGTATATGCCGGAGAACTCCAGTGCCGGGGACTTGCCATGAAAGTGGAAGCCTTTGACAGTGATGGAAAACCCGTTATCGGGCAACAGGGCGAGCTGGTCTGCACCGCACCTTTTCCATCCATGCCCATTTATTTTTGGGATGATCCGGATGGTAAAAAATATCATTCCGCATATTTTGATGTCTATCCCAATGTCTGGCGCCATGGAGATTTTATTGAAATCAACGAAAGGGGCGGCGTAACGATATACGGCAGGTCGGATGCCACGTTAAACCCGGGCGGAGTTCGCATCGGAACCGCTGAAATCTATCGCCAGGTGGAACAGCTGGAAGAAATTGAGGACAGCCTGGTCATCGGCCAGGACTGGAAAAACGATGTCCGCGTTATCCTGTTTGTTAAAATGATGGCTGGCCACAGCTTGACAGAGGCGCTTAAGCAAAAAATTCGTCAGGTGATTCGAGCGAATGCATCGCCCAGGCATGTTCCAGCCAAGATCATTGAAGTACCTGCCATTCCCTACACCCTGAACATGAAAAAAGTCGAGCTGGCGGTCAAAAAAGTCATTCAGAATCAGCCGGTTAAAAACAAGGATGCGCTAAGCAATCCCCAGTCCCTGGATTTTTATGCCGACCTAAAAGCGCTTCAGGAGGATTAAAGCAACTGTTCCAAAACGCATTGATAAAGACAAAAAAAATGGCTGGCCAGGAACGCCCCGGCCAGCCATTTTAAAGGAGGAAAAAGATGAAGAAATTATTAGGTTTGACTTAATTATATGCAAACACCCGGCCAAACGCTGCTGTTTTTTTATATTTTTTTATTAAAATTATTTTATGTCTACATTTCAACTATTTATATCGGATACAAAAACGCATTTATCGATATTTTTGCTGCCTATCCAACACGGTCAACCTGAAAAGTTCAAAACCATGAACTCGCTTTTTCCCGGATTTTTTTAACTTTCTGATTTATAATACAATACAGTTATAAACGATGTTCAAAAAAATAAACTCTTCCCTCCGATTTCAAAAATAAGATATTAACAATTTGTTATCAAGGGGTTTATGTTGGGTTTATTTTTTTGAACTTCATCCTGCCGGAACTGAAATGACAGTCAAAAAACAGTCCAGGGATTGGATTCTGTTTGTTCCCTCATATTTATTCAGACATTAAACCGAAAGTTGATGATGTCCCCGTCCAGAACTTCATATGTTTTCCCTTCCAAGCGAAATGTGCCGCGTTTCCGGGCTTCCGCCTGGTTTCCCGCATCCATCAAGTCCTTATAAGAAATGGTTTCCGCACGTATAAACCCTTTTTTGATATCGGAATGAATCACTTCTGCAGCATCCAGAGCCGAGGTTCCCCTGCGTATGGTCCATGCCCTGACCTCATCTTCACCAACCGTAAAAAAAGACATCAGCCCCAGCAGGCTGTAGGACATCTGAATCACGCGATCTGTTGCCGATGCGGTAATATTGAATTCCGTCAGAAATTCCCTGGCTTCATCTTCGGTCATTCGAATCAGTTCCTGCTCGAGCTTGGCCTTGATGACCATGCAAGGTTCCGCCAAAGTTATTGCAGGAATATCCGGCATAACATCGTCATCGTCTGCATTGTTGAACAAAACCATCATGGGTTTGGCCGACATAAAAGCAAAACCTCTCAATATTGGGGCAGCAGCGAGTTCCGGGATTTTTCGAAGCGGCATTTCATTTTCCAGATGTTTCAAGCATTGCGTAATCAAAGATAACTCTACCTGATCAATTTTCTTGCCACGTTTTTTATCGGTTTCCATGCGTTCCTGACGTTTTTCTACCATAACCAGATCCGAAAGAATCAATTCCTGATTGATTCTTTGAAAATCGGACAACTGCCGCGGAGTTTCCCCCCCTATACCCATGACATTTCGAACAACAAGAATAATCGCATCACAGTCTCGAACCTGTGACCACGCACTTTGTTCTTTTCCGGCATCTTTTTTGGCGGGCGATTTTCCAGGCAAAAGATATTCTATCTGAGCATATATGGTTTTACGAGGGTGATATATCTGGCTTAATACATCCACACGGGAATCCGGAACCTGAAGGGTGGCGATTCGGGGTTCTGCTTTTCCGGTTGTATTTGAAAGGCTTCGGGTCAGGGCTTCAAAAACAGTTGTTTTCCCTGATCCCGGACAGCCGATAATGCCTATTTTCATTTATATTCCTTTTCTCTTAATCATTTTCTCAAAGAAGTTTTGGTACGGCTTTTTCTTGTCCTGGATCAGAACTGGTTGAATAATCAACTTTTGCTGTCAATCGATTGAAGCACCAGGGCGGTTCTAGAAGGTAAATACAGGCTGATGAAATGGGATGTTTCATTGTTTGCGGCGTGCATTCGTGTAAAATGGATCTGGCCGGATTTAAGCCGCTCGTGTCCTCCGAATTCGAACAAATCGCTGTGAAAAATCATTTCATATTTTCCAGGCGAAAAAGGAATTTGATAATCACTGAAAGAGATTGTGGGATGAAAATTGAACAAAAAAAACAGTCCGGCCCGTTCAATGGCAATGACCTCATCGTGATTATGCTCATAAAGAAGCTGGATACGAGGACTTTCAAAAAGCCGAAAGGCTTTGACCAGAGTAATCATTTCCTGATCAAAACGGGCCAGAAAATGATATCTTAATTTCGGATTATCCACTAAATGCCACTGGCGTCTGGCAAATCGGTAGGACCAATTGTTTCCTTCACGGGGAAAATCAATCCATTCCGGGTGGCCAAATTCATTTCCCATGAAATTCAGATACCCGCTGTCCGCGGTAATGATCGTGATAAAACGAATCAATCGGTGAAGCGCCATTCCCCTTTCAACCCGGAGATTGTTTTTGTGATTTACGGACATTGCATCATACATATCTGAACCCATCAGCCTGAATATCAGTGTTTGATCTCCCACAAGGGCCTGATCATGAGATTCCGTATAACTGATGGTTTTTTCATCCGGCCTGCGGTTGGTCAATTCAAACCACAAATGACCGATCGGCCAAGATTCATCCGGATATTCCTTAGTCAGTCGGATCCAATAATCGGGTATGCCCATTGCAAACCGATAGTCAAATCCGATTCCACCTGCCGTTACCGGTACCGCTAGTCCAGGCATGCCACTAACATCTTCGGCAATGGTGATGGCATCCGGATTGATTTCATGAATTAGCGTATTGGCCAGCGACAGATAGGTCAGCGCGCCTTCATCCACCGATTCATCAAAATAGAAGGAATAACCGGTAAAAGCCTTACCCAGACCATGATGATCATACATCATACTGGTAACACCATCAAAACGAAATCCATCCAGTTGATATTCTTCCAGCCAGAACCGGCAGTTGGACAGTAAAAATGCCAAAACTTCTGATTTTTGATAATCAAAACATCGGGAATTCCAGGCAGGATGAAGGCCTTTGGGGCCGTCATGAAAATATTGGTGGGTAGAGCCGTCAAAACGACTGAGACCTTCCACTTCGTTGATGACCGCATGGGAGTGGATCATATCCATGATGACTTTCAGTCCACTACCGTGCGCTGTATCTATCAGTTCTTTAAACTCATCTGGAGTCCCAAACCGGGAAGATACGGCAAAAAAACTGGAAACCTGATATCCAAAAGAGCCGTAGTAGGGATGCTCTTGTATGGCCATCAACTGGATGGTGTTGTATCCGGTTTTTAAAATTCTGGGTATGATGTTTTCGGTAAATTCCTTGAAGGATCCGACTTTTTCCGCATCCTGAGCCATTCCTACATGGGCTTCATAGATCAGAAGAGACTTGTTTTCGTCAATTTTTGATGATTTCCACTGATAGGCGGATTCCGGATTCCAGACTTGTGCATTAAAAATCAGCGTAACCGGATCCTGAACAACCCGGCGTGCATAAGCTGGAATTCGATCTCCCTGTCCATCTTTCCAGTGAATACGAAGCCGGTACAACTCTCCGTGATGAAGAACATTTTCCGGAAAACAAAGTGTCCATATACCTTCCGGGTCTGTTCGGGTAAGTTGAAACTCTTTTTTTTCTTTCCATCCGGTTACATCTCCAACAAAAAATATTTGAGATGCAAACGGAGCCCATTCCCGAAACACCCATTGGTTTTTTTCGTGATGAAGCCCGAGATAGGTGTGGGAAGCGGCAAAATCATACAGAGATTGATGTTTCTTAATGATATCGTTTTTTTTTTCAATCCGTTGATTAAATCGACTGAGAAGTACGGGTTGATAAGGCTTCAGCAGCGGATCTGACTGAAGCCAGTTGTGAAAAGCACTTTTTTCATCTCTTTTCATCTTGCCATATTTATCTCAACAGAATCTCTGTATTCTAATTTTCCCAAAAAACATCCTATATGGATTTCTTTTTGTTCCCGGACATGTCTTTGTAATGAGACATAACTTTTTTTACATATCCTTTGGTTTCTGAAATCGGCGGGATGCCGTTATATTTGTCAACCATGGTGGGTCCGACATTATAAGCGGCAAGCGCCAATTCTATTTTATTGAATTTTTCAAGCATTTGTTTGAAATAAAGCGTTCCTCCCATGATATTTTCTTCAGGATCAAATGGATTACTGATATTTAGAAAAGTAAAATTTTGAGGCATGATTTGCATCAGACCTTTTGCTCCTTTTTGGGATACCGCGTAACAGTCAAAATTGGACTCAACCTTGATGATGGATTTTAACAACGAAAAATCAACATCATGAAGTATTGATGCCTTCATGATGAGATGATCATATTGATCAGGATCGAGATTTGTAGAAAATTTATCACCTAGATTGGATTCAAAATATTTATTGGGGGTGCTTTTCAGATAAAGACGATATTTCGGAGATACCGGAACATTGGTAAAGTGACGTACACCATTGTTGTCTTTAAAAACATAAATATCGGCTCTGGAAGAGGGAATACAGATGAATATCGTAATGACTGTATAAAATAACCTAATCCATATATTCTTTTGTTGAAACATCATAATTTCTCCTTTCACTAACAGGTTACAGTCTTGTAAAATTCTCCATGTCATGTTTCGCTGCCCTTTTCATCATTACAGGACCTGTTCGATCCCGCTATTTAAGAGTCAAGCGCATTCTTGGAATTATTACAAGGCCATCCTAGTTTGGACCTTTTACGGTTCCTTCAACTATTCACCCATTTACGTTTTTCCAGAGAATCGGCGTAGGTTTTTAAAACAAATCGTTCAGCAAACTGACGGTGAGAAAAATAGGGTCTGGTAATTTGCAAAAACGATTCAAACATTGCTTTAACGATTTCCTCCTTTTGTTTCTCTCCAACAAAATTTCGAATTAGCTTTTTCTCATAATTAATTTGTTTGCCGACTACCTGTATAATTTCGGATCTTTTCTCCGGATCCATTCGGGTAAAGTGAACCTGGTCCGTAACTATTTGAATTCTAGCTATCACAACAACTTGCCATCTATCTCCAGCAATTTTTTTTGATTCATTATAAAATGATACTAACAGATCGTTTTCAAGAGGAATTGTGCTGATTAATTTTTCTTCTGTCATTTTTCACAATCATAATAATAAAAATTTTTATATAATATTATTGTAACATGTTTTTATTAAAGGATTTTCTTATCATTTCTCAAAGTAGTTCAAATAGTCCTGATTCTTAGTAAATCATAAATACCGATATTTTCGTAAAAAGTCAATTCACACATCTCTTTTTTATTTTTATGATCAGAACTGTTTTTTTTCATTTTCTGTAAATATTTGAATTTTTCCAAATTCTCCATCATAACCCGGAATAATATGAATATTACTTTCCCGCATTCTTTTAATTGCTTCTTTCAGCATCGGAATTCCAGCTGATTCAATATCCGATAAGGTAATTGAATCCAGGATGGCCATTTCCGAGCCCATAAAACATAGACAATGCTGATAATGCTGCATCACTTTTTGGGAATTTCTGCCAATTTTTAAAATTTCGGAGAGAATTTCCTTCAGGGGAATTATTGAATAATACGGTGACGTATTTTGAGGTTTTTCTCCTTCTTTTCTATCACTTAATTCTTTGACCCGGTTCAGAACCCCTATGGTAAGAGGTCTGTTACAAACCGGACAATTTCCTCCATAACTTAAGGTCATTTCCGGACTAAAACTAACTTTGCAGTTCCTGTGACCGTCAAAATAATATTTGCCCTCTTCAGGATAAAATTCATAAGTTCCCAAAAATGTACAGGATTTTCTGTACTGAATGGCTTTTTTAATGGCAGGGTAGGACAAATCCGTATCAAAAATATTGGCTTCTCTTCCCAGTTTGTCAGGAGAATGGGCATCTGAATTGGACATCAGGGTCAGCCCGTCCAGAAATGAAACCCTCCAATTCATGATAGGATTTGAGGAAAGACCAGTTTCAACCGCAAAAACATGACAACTGAGATCATCAAAACAGTCTGCAAG
>JAPLJE010000483.1 GCA_026388755.1 Deltaproteobacteria bacterium
TGGGATCATCCAGGCAGGGGACATGAAACTCCTTGAAATTTGGAACGTCATCAATTATTCCGCCGGATTTGAGTTCACCGGCAACCGTCTGGAAATCATCTGGAGAAAGAGTCCCCATCAGGGTGTTTCCATGGTTGCCGGTCACGGAAATATCCCGGATGCGATCCAGCATCCATCGCTGATGCACGCGGTTGGTGCCGATATGGGCTTCTTGAACATAGGTCATCACAACGTCAATGGCTTCATCCGGATGATCAAATGCGTATTTCCAGCCTTCAAGGGAGGCACTGACGACATTGCGGCAGATACGATCATCTTTTTTAAGCGTTTCACTCAGGCAATATATACCGTCTTCCGGAAAGTTCAGGCCATGCTGGTCAAAAAAGAAGGTGGTGAGTTCATCGGCGTTCACTCCGGAATTGAGCAGTGTGTGGTATTCATTGTACCACATGGCGCAGGCGGCATCCACGCCGCCCTGCAAAAATAAATTAATGGTATAGGTTTGGGGAATGAGGGTGACCTGAACCTGGTACTTTCGGAAAAATGCCAGGGGCTGAATCTGGAAATCCGACCAGATGCTCACGCGCTTTCCGTCCAGGTCTTTTGGGGAGTGAATACCGCTTGATTTTCTGGCAACCAGAATGAAGCCGGATTTTTGTCCGATCTGAGCCACATTGACAAGATCAACGCCTTTGGATCGCAGCTTTATCGCATCGGAAAGAAAGAAGGTGGCAAAATCCGTCTTGTGGCAGAGCAGCATATCTGCGGGCGGGCTGTCCGGGCCGCCTGTAATCAGGCGAAGATCAATTCCCCGTTTTTGATAAAATCCTTTCTTAATGGCCACATAATATCCGGCAAACTGGGCCTGGGGGGTCCACTGGGGCAGAAAGGTCACGGACTGCAGATCTTCGCAAAGGGCGGGGAATGGAAGGATGCAAAAGAGCAGAGCCCCTGTTCTCAAGATCGATATCAACCCGCAGTTTTTCATCAGGCATCTCCATCGCTCATGGCAACCGGAACGAAACCAGAAAATGAGTTCGGGATTGGCAATGGTTAAACCCAACCGGTTTCATTCGCTGAAGCACTATACAAAATTTTCGCAGCTTCTGGTAGTCTTTTTCCAACGTTTCTTCCGGTTTTCGCCGCTGGGTTCTTCTCTTTCCACGCTCAGTTTTTTTCCGCAGAACTTATATCCGCTGATGGCTTTATGTACCTCGTCCACATAATGATTTTCAATCTGAAACCTTGAGCTGTCCGGGCTGATATCGATGTTTCCCAGCTTGATGAATCGGTTTCGCGTACTTTGATTGATCAGGCCGATGATCTGAGGCGGCAATACGTGATCATTCTTGCCGATATCCACCACCAGATAGGTAAAACCGGTTTTGCTGAATTCCTTGCAGCCGGCTTTCACAAAAGCCTTGTGATCCGGCTTCTTCTTTTGCACTTCCCTGGGAACCGCTGTCAGATCCGGGGTGTTTTTGTAGTAATTCAGAAAACGGTTGAATTCCAGGGACACGAAATGCTTCAGAAGCGCTTCTCTGTCCAAATCCGCCAGTTTTTCTTTGATAACCGCCAGATAGGGCTCGATCTGATCGTTGTCGACGTTAACAGCCTTAACCCGATCGATCATGTGTATCAGCTGTTGTTCGCAGATATCTTTTCCGAGCGGCACTTTTGTGGCGGTTATTTTCCGCTTGACGGTTTTTTCAATGCTGCCGATTTTATATTTTTCTTTCATGTGGATGATGGCAAGAGAGGTTCCGGTCTTTCCGGCCCTGCCGGTCCGGCCGCTTCTGTGGGTGTAGATTTCCAGATCATCCGGCAGGTCATAGTGAATGACATGGGTCAGATTATTCACATCCAGACCCCGTGCGGCAATGTCAGTGGCGATCAGAAGCTGAACATTCCCTTCTCGGAATTTGCGCATGACAAATTCCCGCTGTGACTGGGACAAATCCCCGTGTAGTGCTTCGGCATTATACCCGTCCTGGATCATCTTGTCGGCGATTTCCTGTGTGCTGATGCGGGTTCTGCAGAAGATGATGCCGTAGATTTCAGGGTAATAGTCGACAAGCCGTTTTAAAGTCGAATATTTGTCCTTTGCATGCACCATGAAGTATTTATGCTCAACGCTGGCGGTTCCCGAATTCTTGTGGCCGACGGAAATCTCGATCGGGTTTTTCATGTATTTTGCGGCGATTTTTGCAACCTCTGACGGCATCGTTGCCGAGAACAGGAGGGTCTGCCGCTCTCTGGGGGCTGCTGCCAAAATGGCATCCAGTTCTTCCTTGAACCCCATGTTCAACATGATATCCGCTTCATCGAGCACCAGGTGCCGGATGGCGCTGATGTCGGCAGCCTTTCGGTTGATTAAATCCAGAAGCCGTCCGGGTGTGGCAACAATGACCTGCGTTCCCTTTCGAATGGACCGCATCTGTTCGATTATTCCCGCCCCGCCATAAACAGCGGTAACCGAAAGCTTCGGAAGGAAGTGCGAGAAGCTCTCCATGTCTTGGGCGATCTGAAGGCAGAGTTCCCGGGTCGGACAAAGAATGAGTGCCTGAACCCGCTTTGCTGAAATATTCGTTCGTTCCAAAATCGGCAACCCGTATGCCGCTGTTTTTCCGGTCCCTGTCTGTGCTAGTCCCACAATATCTCTTGAGTCGGATAGAATTTGCGGAATAACTTTTTCCTGAATCGGCGTCGGTGTATCAAAACCAAGTTCGCCAATGGCCTTTATGATATTGTCGGTCAGTCCCAGTTCGCTGAAATTCAAATGCAATTCCTCTGTCTGTGTCTTTCTTGTTAAAAAATAAATGATGATATCGGGCTTGAAAAATGACTTGCCAAATATGATTTCTCTTCTGGAATACGGGGGGAGGGTCTTATATCCGTCTTGCAGTTTTCGATAATCTATTTAGTTTAATCCAATTCATGTCAATTGGCAATACATAATCCGTCCTGTCGATTGCCATGTTCCCCGGTGGACAATATCGCTGGTCTATCGGCCTGAAAAATGTTAAAAAAAGTAATGAAACCATTTGCCGAGTTTTCAATTTCTGAAACATATCCGATACGATATGTCCTGACGGACATTGACGACACCCTTACCCTGAACGGTCGCCTTCCGTCCGAGGTGTTTGTTGCGATGGAAAAATTACAGGCTGCGGGTATGGCGGTGATTCCGATCACCGGCCGGCCGGCCGGCTGGTGCGACCATATCGCGCGGATGTGGCCGGTGGACGGTGTTGTGGGTGAAAATGGGGCGTTTTATTTTCGCTATGACGGCGGCTCCCGCAAAATGATGCGGCGTTACTGGAAGCCCAAGAAAGAGCGCCATGCAGACAGAAAACGACTGGATGCCATTCAAAGGCAGGTCCTGAAATCGGTTCCCGGTTCTCGGGTGGCTTCAGACCAGGCTTACCGTGAAGCGGATTTGGCCATTGATTTTTGCGAGGATGTGGCGCCGTTGACACCTGAGGAGATTGACCGTATTGTGGCCTGTTTTATAAAAGCCGGGGCACAGGCCAAAATCAGCTCCATTCATGTCAACGGATGGTTTGGGGATTACGACAAGCTGGCCATGACCCGGCTGCTCTTTGAAGAGGTTTTTTCGGAAAATCTCGATGCCATCAAAGATCAGGTGATTTATGCCGGGGATTCCCCCAATGATGCGCCCATGTTCGGGTATTTTCCCAATTCCGTCGGCGTTGACAATGTGAAGAAATTTACGGGAAAAATGCCTCATGATCCTGCCTGGGTGACGGAAAGGGAAGGGGGCTTGGGCTTTGCAGAGATGGCCGATCGCCTGATATGGATGCTACATGGCCTTGACCAACGATTCGATAAGTTGTTGCAAGGCGGGTGAGGATCTTTTCGCAACGTCAAGGATTTCTTCAAGCGTTGCCGGCACCGGATTCTCAGGGTCATGAACGTTGGTAATGGTTGAAAGTCCGATGACTTTCATTCCTGCCTGCACTGCGGCGATGACTTCCATGATGGTTGAAAACCCGACTGCTGACGCGCCGATGGTTTGTAGAAAGCGTATCTCCGCAGGGGTCTCAAGGGAAGGGCCCAGGAGCCCCGCATAAACACCGGTTTGAAGCGGTATATTTAATTGATTTCCGATGGTTAAAGCCAGATTGGCAAGCTCCGGATTATATGCGTGGGCCATATCGGGAAAGCGGTTTCCCCAATCCGGTTCGTGGAAGCCGACCAGCGGATTTTGACCGGTCAGGTTAATATGATCCTGAATGATCATGATATCCCCGGATGAAAACCGGGAATTCAATCCGCCCGCGGCATTGGAAACGATAAATCTTTTTATGCCCAGCTCCTGCATCACCCGTATCGAAAAAGTAACCTCTTGAGGAGAATACCCTTCATAAAGATGAAACCTGCCTTTAAACACGGCGACGTCCCTGCCTTTAAGATCGCCGATCAACAGCTGTCCCGGATGCCCTTCCACGGTTGAAACCGGGAAATGCGGAATATCCCGGTATTCAAATTGAGCGTGTATCAAAACGCCGTCTGCACATTCACCCAGTCCCGTACCGGTTAAGATGGCGATTTCGGGAATCCGAAGAAGATGTGACTGGATATGGTCGGCTGCGGCTATTGCTTTTGCCTTGAGAGCGTTCATGAAAGTTCCTTGTTATGATAAATTACATATTTCCCAATGACTTCCCTCTTTCAATATATCTCATGGAAGCTTTTACAGTCAAGAATTGGTGGACGATTGTATTGACATTTTATTGCAATTATGAAAAGTTACATAAAAAAAGATGTAAATTCAATGCCATGCTCTAAACCAATGATGAACTGGTATTTCCCATGAAATTATCCGAGATCAAAAATACGTTGGATGCGGAAGTCTTGTCTGGCCATGATCAGATGGACACGAATATTGTAGGGGGCGGCGGAGCTGACCTGATGGAGGATGTATTGTCGGCTGTAGCCAAAGGTGCGGTCCTTTTGACGGGATTGACGACAGAGCAGGTCCTAAGGACAGCTATGATTGCCGGAGTTGCGGCTATCATCATCGTCCGGGGGAAAAAACCGGATCCCAAAATGGTCGAAGCGGCGCTCGCAACCGGTATTCCGATTCTACGAACGCGGTATTCATTGTTTGTGGCTTGCGGACGATTATACATGGACGGCCTCAGAGGGCTGGACGGGTCATGGTGATGAAGACCAACTGAAGTGAATATTCGTTCATTTACGACGGGCTTTCCGAGTAAATCACCTGGACCCGAGATTCTTCGAAGTCTCCTCACATGCCTCCACGAACACATCGATATCTCGGCGGGTAAGCCAAACGCCAGTACTTGCACGAAAGGGAATATCGCTCGGTTCCGGTGCATTGGTCACAGAGTGGCGGTTTGGGATACAACCGCTGAAGAAGGCAGCCGCCTCCGGAGAAGGGGCTCGGGTAAGCCCCCGGCTGTCGAGTCCCCCCAAGCCTATGTGAAAGAAGTGCTCCTTGAACATGCGCTCCTGAAAGGTTTCCGCCAGCGCATAGTCCCGGCGTTGGGACGGATCGGCAAAAGGTGTGAAGGCCACGATGCCTGATTTCAGTTCGGGGTCTTTCGTGGGCTGGAGCATGCAGCCGTCGCCGAACCGGGCAACAAGGCGTTGGCGCAGGTAATCAGCCAGGTCAAGGATGTAATTCTGAATACGTTGTCGACCGATTACGTTCCACAGTTCGCAGACTTCCCCGAGCGCCCGCCAATCCGCAGATTCAGGAAAACCATAGATGCTGAGGGCATTCCCTATGTCGAAATCCGCCGGACGAGAGCCGTCAAGAGGGGCGTCCAGTTGCCCACTCCGTATGAGGTGGAACCGGGGCAAGGGAGCGGGATTAGCGGAGTGGTGACTGTTGCGGACGTAAAGGATGCCGGTGCCGCCGGGGCCGCACTGCCACTTGTGACCCGAAATGCCCCAGAAGTCTATACCGATGTCATTGAGCTTCGGGTCGAACATCCCACCGTAGTGAGCACCGTCAACTACGGTGATCAAGCCGTACTGCTGAGCCAGTTTGGCCATCCTGCGGGGAGGAATCATCTGGCCGTTGGACTGGGTGATCGCGGAAAAGAAGATGACTTTCGTTTTTCCGGGCCTGATCTGGAGACGTGCCGATTCGATGACCTCTTCGGCGGTAGCGGACGGGTGCATTGGTACGCCGAACTCGCGAATGGTGATCCCGAACCGTGCAGCAACTCGAAGTATCGTAGCGACACAATTGGGATATTCCATTGTTGATGTCAGGAGCTCATCTCCCAATTTCCAGCCTATTCCGCTCAAGATCATGGCTACCGCATCGGTGGTGTTGCGAGAGATCGCAATCTCGTCGGTATTCGCTCCGTAGCAGCGGGCGATCTTCTTCCTTGTTTCCTCTGACGGCTCCAGGTAAACCGGGAACGGGTCACGGGCGACCTGATCGAGACCCTCCTTATAGCGTTTCATGATGGGCACCGGCATGGACCCTTTTTGAGCCGCAGTGAAATAGCGGTCACGGGGAGCGATGGTGAACGTCTTCGCGAATTCGGCGAAAAAAGTCTCATCAGCACTGAACGAGCCATCCGGGGCAAGAACGGGCGAACCACTTGTTTTATCTTCGGACAGGGCAGTTGAAAACGTCGGCATCATGAGGATGGTCGCCGCTACGCCGGTGCTAAGCGAGCCGAGAAAGCTCCTCCGAGTCATGCCCTCATGACTATCCTTTCCTGCCAGGATCTTCTTCACGTATCCGTCGTCATCCATCAGCCACCTCCTTAAGTGTCTACGAATAATATTATATTGTTACCTGTGGCTCTGTCCGCTCGTTCTCCCCATTTCCCACTCCCTTTCTCATTCCTTCAACTTGATCTTGATACGGCCATCTTCGACACGGATATCCTCGACACCTTCGGAAAAAGATTTCCAGAATCCCGGTCCGCCGCCGGATTCCGCCACCAGGTTCTGAGACAGGTCGATGGCGAGCTTGCGCGCCAGATTGGTGTTACGCGCCAGGAGCGCGTTCAGCTTGTGCTCATTGAAACTGATCTCGCGTTTTGCACCCACTTTGCTATAGCGTTCTGGCTTGAGCAAGCCTCGCTCATCGAACTCCTTGGGTGACGGTCTGATAGTCTCTGATTTGGCTGTCTTCAGGCTGATAACCCAGCGTTCGCAGCTTGCTGTCGAGCACCTGTTGTTCTTTTGCACTGAGTTCAATCGGTTTGAACTCTCGGGCGAACACATAGGTCTTCGAAACCAGTAGCTGCCACTGAGCGTCACCAGGATGGTGACCAGCACGATCAACAGAACTTTGGGCAAGCTGATCCCGCCCTTGTTGACAATGTCTGCCGGTATTTGTACACTGCTTTCCATGGGCCTGCTCCTTTCAGTTTTCATCCTCGTCGTCGACATCCAGTTGCCTGGACATGCGTCGGCATGAAAAAGTCAAGTCTGCTTTTGGAGCCTTATAGGTAAGAATATTTCGCCTCATGAGGTTCCCCATAACCAGATATTCAGCGCCCGTTTATAACACAAGCGTCACTATGAGCCGTCTTTTTCGGCGATCGGGTGCGCGCACTGGTTAGCACTTCTTTGGGTTTCCAGCGTCAACACCCATGGTGTCCTCGATATGTGGTATCCGTTTCGCGGTTAGCCCTTTACCCGTTTCAAGAAATCCCACTTCGATGAATTGATCTTAACCCCGAAAAGATAGAAACGTCCGCTTCCGACTAACCAGAACAGCTTATCAACTTCGTATGGTAATGTGCTATTTCTCCTGCAGTACGCTTCCACGTCCTTAAAAACTTGGTAATCAGAGTTTGCTCCCGTGATTCCTAACCCTCGGGAAATATCGTTTAGATGGGTATCGGGTTTAATGAATTGGGGGTAGCCATTCTCTTTCAAACAATCACATGCCAAAGCAAAGCCAAAGCCGAAGATTTCCTTTTCTAACAACAATGGCAACGCTAAACGGGAGTATTCGTTGGTAAGAAAACCAGAAACGAAGTCGTCGAACTCCTGCAATGCCTTGTAAGAGGAAAGAAACTGGGCTATGGAGATTATGGCCTTACAGTAGATGACCCAGTAGCTCTTGTTATTGTTTTTTTGCATTCTGCCAGGCGGCGTGTAGCCGCTGGATTGTATTGCGTCGAACAGGTCTCCCCACGATGCGTATTTTGAAAGGATTTCTGATGCTCTGAAGTCAAAAAGGATGTCAGATAGATTATCAATATCCCCGATGGCATTGGGCATTCCTTGCCTGTTCTGCGCATGCATTATGAAGGCTCTAAAAAGACCGATGAGCGAAGTGGGTTTGCGCTCTTTCCATTCAGACAGGTGCCGTTCGATCATTGGCTCGGTTACCTCATCAAAGGATAGAAGGTAATCCATTGGCTCTCCCTTGATGTGTTAACAAGAGATTATCTTGTCACTGTATATTATCTGTTCTTGCATATTATACGGAAAATATAGTTCGGGGTAATGTGAAACCGGAAAAGAGTTCATTTGGGTGTGATTCAGCCAGGCTGCTGAATTAAACAATCAAATTCTGAATTCTGTTTATTTGCTGAAACATTACGATCAACTATGCTTGGCCATGATTGCCTCACTTGAGTTACTACAATAACTGCTTCTTTCTGAGAAGATATGCTACTCATCAAGGCATATTGCCCACATGCTGATGCGTGATCGACCGTTCTGGGGGGAACCACACCTGTACAGTTTGACCCAACAGGAAAAATAACAGCTGGTCAATGTGGTGAAAATCGATTCACATTCAGGATCATGGTTTAAAATTAAGACGTGACGGACGACAAGTACCAGATAGTCCCAAAAAGTCGTTACCGAGATATTGATTTTGACAAATAATAAAATGGAAAACAAACTGAAAAGTCGCGCCGAAAAAATGGTGAAAGAATGGGCAATGGCTCACCAAAAGGAATTATTGGAAAACTGGGAAAGGGCCTCTCAACATAAACCGTTAAAAGATATCGAGCCGCTGGATTAAGGAGAACGCAGATGAAAACTTATCATTTGATTGAGGTAAGACAGGTTGAATATCTTGACGGATACAAGCTGAAATTGCTCTTCGATAACGGTGATAAAAAGGTTGTTGATCTAGAAAAAGAACTGTTCGGAGAAGTATTTGAACCACTTAAAGACCTTGCGTTATTCAGGCAGGTGGCGGTTGACCCGGAGATCGGGACCATTCGATGGCCAAACAATGCTGATTTTGCAGCTGACACCCTCTATGATATCGGCGTGGATTTTAAACAAAGTTGAAACCAACAGTTCAGTGTAGAAACTTCAGAAAAACGGCTGCAATGCCGGCCAGCAGCATGGCGCAGAGACAGCATTTGTCCGAGATGAGGAGGCGGTATTTTCCGGTGAGATCTATTTTGTTTTGCGGGGAAAACCCTTTGGATTCCAGCGCCAGGGTGAGTGTTTCGGCTTTTTTGATGCCGGTGAGTATCAAGGGCGCTATCAGCGGCGTGTACGCCTTGATCCGTTTGATGATGTTGCCCTTGGTGATGTCGTTGCCTCTGACCTTTTGGGCCTCGACGATGGTAAATGCATTGGACATGAACACCATCACCAGGCGGAAGGAAAGCGAAACGGCAAACGCAAAAGGGTAGGGCACGCCGGTGACGATCATCCCGCCGAAAAAATCCTCGATTGAGGTGATGGAAAGAAAGAGGAGTCCGGAAAGCAGCATGTTCAGGAACCGCAGGGACATCAATGCGGCATGGGAAGCTGCGCCGGAGTAAACGGCAAGGATGCCCCAGACCCAGAGTTTCTCATGGCTCCGGTAAAACAGGATCCACATCACAAACGTCATGCCGGCGATCAGCATGAAAAAGCCGGCCATTTTTTTCAGATTCGCGCCGCTTTTGCTGAACAGGAAAAGCGACAGCAGCACGGCCAGCATCAATCCCAATTGAGATATCGATTCCCCGGCTATGGCCAGCATGCAGAAAAGAATAAGTCCCGTGATCTTTACGCGCGGATCCAACAGGTGCGGAAAAGAGTCCTTATTGATGAAAAAAAACGCGCTCATCGTTTTTTCCAGCACATCAGAAATTCTTTTTCATTTAACAGCAGTTTTCCGTTTAACTTCAGAGTCATTTCCATGATCTCTGTCCGGCACGCTTTTCCCATGCCAATGAGATGCTCATCCTCAAAGAATTTTCGCTTGTCTCCGTAATAAAAGATTTCGCCCTGGCTCAGCGCCAGTATCTTGTTCCCGTAATTGGCCGCGGTTTCCATGGAATGGGTGATGATGATGATGGTCTTGCCGTTTTGGTTCAGGATCGCCACGCTTTCCATGAGTCCCTTGAGAGAGGGGTAGTCCAGTCCGGTGGTGGGCTCATCCAGGATAATCAGATCCGGTTCTCCGGTGAGTATGGCGGCGCATGCCACCTTCTGTCTGTCTCCTTTGGGCAGGCTGAACGGATCGGATTGTTTCCGGTCAAAAAGTCCCATATGCGTCAGGATTGCATCAACCCTGTCCTGAATCTGCGCTTCCGCCATGCCCCGCATTCTCAGAATAAAAGCGGTTTCATCAAAAACGGTTTCCGCAAAAATCTGGTTGTCGGGGTTCTGATACACATATCCCACTTTTCCCGT
>JAPLJE010000149.1 GCA_026388755.1 Deltaproteobacteria bacterium
ACCCTGTCATAGGCTTGCTGCTGGTTAAGGCGTATGGGTTCGAACGTAAGGGACATGGGTATTCTCCTGTTTCAGGCGGATTTCGCCAAAACGCATTGAAATGACAACGACGGCGATGCAAAGAACCAGCGCGCCGAAAAAAGCCGCGGCAGACCAGCTCCATAACCAGAAGGAGACTGGTTTCCCCTTGATGCCCGCCATGAACAGCCGGTATACGGGTCCGGCCTCCAGAAGGATCACGCCGCCGATCAGGACCGATGATAGCATCATGAACAGCATCCCCCCGAAACTGGTCACGGACTGGGCGGGGTTCTCAGATGCAAAATCCGGAAACGCCGCACCCATGCCGATTCCCATGGCAATCACGGCCGGAGTGAGGCAAAAAATGGTCGCCACCGAAATTCCCATCATGAGCGGGGTGACGCGCAGCAGCACATTGGTGGCAACAATGAGTGTTTCGGAGAGAACCAGCAGTGGCAGCATGTAAATCCAGAATTTTATCCATAAAAATGAGCGCAATGTAATCGGCGATGAGCGAACGATCCAGAAGCTGCCACCCTCCATGCTGACCGCAGGAAACGCAAAGCGGGCCACGACCGCAATCAGCACGAACCCGGCCAGAGCCATGTTGAGAAATGACAGGACATTTTGAAGATAGACGGTTTGAATGGGGGATTTTTCGAGCGGCAGCACCGAATAATTGTACAGGTAAATCACGATCAGTGCCCCGACCAGAAAGACCTGGGACCACTGTGTCTGGTCCCTTATAAATGTTTTGATCTCTTTTACGGCAAAGGACTTTACCGGACCTGGAAGAAAGGACAGGACACGCTCCAGAAATATTCCCTGGCCATGAAACAGCCGGATCATGGCCTCCTGAGTTTTGGAGTATCCCCTGAAATACGCGGCTTTTGCGGCCCACAGGTTCAGAAACAGCACGAAGATTGCGCTGCTCCAGGCAAGGGCCGCATGAAAGAGGGATTCCACCCATTGGTTCTTTAAGGCGGCCTTCAGGCTGTCAAAGGCCCAGGTGCTGGGAAGATACGGGGGCGAAGGGGTCCGGAGTTGTTCCATGTAGCCCAGGACGGTTGAAAACGTTTCCGGGTCCACCAGCCGCTCCGGCCTTGCCATGCGAAACGCCAGGTAAAGGACGATAAAGACGGAAAGCCCCAGAAATACCACAACGCTCTGGATCCGGGATGCCGGCAGCACCAGCACGACCCCAAGGACGATCAGGGCGCTGATGCCGGATGCCACCAGGCAGAGCGGCACCAGCGCCAGCAGAATGTCTGCATAGAAAAACAGCCCGGGCCGGTACACGGTGCCATATGCCCCCAGCACCGGCAGGGTAAAGACCACCACCATCCAGGCGCTGTCCACGGTGCTTTCAATCCACCGGGCCAGAAACAGGGTTTCAACGGGAACCGGCAGGGCATGAACCAGGTTCAGGTCCTTGCTGAGGTAGAGCTTGGAAAGGGCCGTTAAGATGGCGCTGAAAACGAGCAGCGAAAAGCATGTGACGAGCACGATCGAAAGGAGCTTGTAGGCCAGGATGTCTCCGATGTCCTCGGACTTCTGAAAATAGGCCAGCAGCCTTCGGGAAACCAGATAAATCCCGACCCAGAACCCCAGACCCATTGCCGCGAACACCCCGCTTCGGAGGATGCGCCGGGGATCGCCGTGCCCATGGGTCAATGACCACCATCGGGGTTTGAGTAGATGCAGGGCCTGCCGGATCATGATCATATCACTCCTGCGTGATTTCAAAAAACACCTGCTCCAGGTCCGCGCCCCCGTTCTGAATATGCTGCTGGAGATCCAGGAGCGTGCCGATCACCATCAGCGTGCCCTTGTGAATGATGGCGATCCGGTCGCAGACCTCTTCGGCCAGCCGGAGGGTGTGCGTGGACATGAACACAGTGGTGCCATTTTGTGCCAGAGTCCGGAACAGCTCCTTCACCATCTTGATTCCCCGGGGATCCAGGCCGACCATGGGCTCATCCACGATAAGAACCTGAGGCTCGTGAAGCAGGGCCGCGCACATGATCAGGCGCTGCTTCATGCCGTGCGAGAAAGCTTCTATCAGCTCGTTGGCCCGATCCGAAAGGGAAAACCGGCCGAGGAGCTCCCGCGATTTTTCCGCGAAAGCCTGCTTGCCGACATGGTAAAGACCAGCGGTGAACTGCAGAAATTCCAACGCCGTCAGTTTCTCGTACAAAAACGGCCGGTCCGGAATCAGGCCGATTTTCAGTTTGGCGCGGACCGGATCTTTTGCCATGTCCACACCGTCGATATATACCGATCCTTTTGTGGGCGACAGGAGCCCTGCCATCATCTTGATGGTGGTAGTCTTGCCCGCGCCGTTGGGCCCGATGAATCCGAACACCTCGCCGGACTGCACATGAAGGTGGACATCACTTACGGCAACGGTGTTGCCATAGGTTTTGGACAGATGAACGAGCCGGATCATTGCTGCTCCAGGATGGAAATGCCGATGTTTCCGATGCTGCCCAGGATCTCCAGCTGATTCTCGGGATTTCCTCGGCTGAGGCTGATGTGGGTGACGTCCGCCGGGATCTGGTTCATCAGCGAATCCACCGTGATCCATTTTCCCAGATAAACCGAATTCCAGGCGTGATAATAAAACCGGCCCCGTAGATGCACCAGCCCGGCCTCGATCCGGGCCGGAATTCCGGCAGCCCTTGCAAAGGCCGCAAACAGGACCGCATGTTCATTGCAGTCCCCCATACGGTTTTCAAGGGTCTCCAGGGCATTGGGCACCGAAAGCACCGGCCGTTTTTCGATATTCAGATAAATCCATTCAGTGATATTTTGAATTCGGACCAGCGGAGTGTCCTTTTCGGATATGATCTGCCATAGCTGCTTTAAAATCAAGGGATGATCGGACTGAATGAGCGCCGCCGGCTCCAGAAACACAGCGGGTTCGGTATAATAATTTTCCGAAAGCCCGGAAAGCGCTTCCCTGGAAATAGTCAGGATGCCGCTGTCAAAGCGCTGCCTTTCGGTGCTGATGATTTCAACGCCGGTAATCCTAAGGACCAGGTGGCTCAATTTTTCAGCATCTGCAATCACCTGGTCCGCCGGAACGGAAACCAGCCGGGTCAGATCCTCTCCGGCAGCCAGACCCGAATCCTTTGCTTCTTCAGCCGATATTTTTTTGAGGGTAATTCCCATCACCCCTTCTTCCTGAACCACACTGCCGTCCGTATCTATCCAGGCGGTTTGACGGCTTCCCATGACCTCAACCGATACCTTGCGGGCCTCCAGCCATGCCCCCATGATTTCAATCCGGTCCATACCCAAAGCTGTGATTTTGACCGGCTGCGGGGACATTGTCAAAGGGTCGAACATCGAAAGCGTCAGGGACTGGTTTTCGGAAAGAGCGGCTCTGCCCGCAGCATCCCATAGTGCTGCGGACAGATAGACCGGAGACTGCAATGAAAGGGTAAAGGGCCGGCCATTGGCGTCAAGAACAAGGGAAGCCCCCTGAACCTGTCCGCTGACGGCAAACCGGAACAGTCCGGATTTTATTTCAGCCTGAAATGACGCCAGGGAAAAATCCGCGTTCAGAACCCCCTGCGTGTCAAGGTGAATGTCCTGAACCATTCCCATGGTGTTCAGCCGCATCACCGTTGTTTCAGAAATCGCAACCCCCTCTGCCATTGGTGAGATTTTCCGGTGAGACATCCCGATTTTCAAGGATTTCTGGTAGATTCCCATCCAGGTTTCGGATTCCGGAATCGTGCCTTTCGGCGCGCTGACCCATACTTCGACCGATTGAAACCAGCCCATTCGAACGGCCAGAAGCGTCATGAAGATCAGGCCGCTCACAAGTGTTGCCAGTGCCGGCAAGGATATGGTTTTGAAGACGGATTTCATTCCACTCGCCTTAAAGGTGACTTGACTGCCAGAACCAGAAACTCCTAAGGCGCTTTGGGCTGGGCAAGAGACTTCACTCCCATCGTGTTGATGAGCTGATTGATATCCGTGGTTTTCAAATTCATGCCGCCTTCGGATACCGGCAGGAGCGCAATCCGTTTTCCCTGAAGGGATTCGGCGATTTTCAGTTTGACCAGGGCTGCGCCGCCGGAGCCAGCCATGGCGCGGTTCATTTCCTGAATGCCTTTGGCTTCGGTGATGCCTTCGGTTTTGATGGCTTCGGCCAGCAGGCCTTGTTTTTCAAAAAACACATCGGCCTCGATCTTGGCTTTCAGATATTCGCCGTCGGCATCGGCAACCAATTTATTCACCTCGCCCCTGGCCTCTTCAAGTTTTCGTTTGTATTCCTCGGCCGTTGCCCGCTGGGCGGATTTGTGTCTTTCAACGCGCTGATCCGCTATTTTCTTGTCTTCAATGGCTTTCTGGTATTCGGAATTAAAGCGATAGTCCTTGGTCAGGACTTTTTCAATGACGATTCCCATGGGACCCAGCATGGACTGAAGCGTATCCTTGGCTTTCTGGGCCTGATGCTCCCTGCGCTCAGCGATATAAAATTCTTCGGTTTTCAGCTCTCCGAAGATGTCTCGGGGTTTGCTTCTGGCAATGGTTCGAACGATTTTGTCCCGAAGGGTGACATTGTCCGGCGCCACAAACTGAAGGATATAGGAAGCTTTTTCCGGGTCAATCCGGAAAGCCACAATCACATCCAGACTGATATCATTGCCGTCTATGGTTTTAAACAGCAGGTCATCCCGGGTTTTCCGATCTCCGGTGGTTTTATCAAATGTCATTTCCAGATTCTGGAGTTTGATGTCAAAGGTGTCCCAGTCATTAACAAAGGGAAGAAAAAAATATGTTGATCCCGGCGCGTAGACCTTATCTTCCACGCCTTTGGGTTGAAAGAGCCCAAGCTTCACGGTTCGGACGCCGACTTCGGTTTCACCGGTCGTATGCGGAACACACCCGCCGAAACACAGAGCACCCATACATAACAGCATAATGGAGTGAATGATTTTCATTCTGAACCTCCTTTGGGAACGTCAAACAGCTTCAATGACTTGTTCAGATCCAGCGGATTAAAGCCGGATGGGCCGTCGCTGGGCAGCACAATCATATCCAGACCGCTCAGCACTTCGGCCATTTTCAGGCCCACCATGCGTTCCGCACCCACCCCCTTCATGGCGTCGTTTTTCAGGCGGATCTTTTCAGCTTCGGCCATTTTAACCAGAAGGTTGGCCTCTGCATTTTTTTTCCGCGCATACAGATCCCTTTCCGCCAGTTTCAACGTCACATAGGCCTTGCCTTTTTCCATTTCAACATCCACCAACACCCTGCCTTCCTGCTCGACCTTTTTGAGTCCGGCTTCCTCGGTCGCTGCCCGGGCTTCCGCCTGGTTCTTGAAGACGAGCTGATCC
>JAPLJE010000347.1 GCA_026388755.1 Deltaproteobacteria bacterium
GATCTGAACGCCGGGAATGGCGGGAGGTGAGTCTGCCTGACCGATTAAATCAAGGATTCCTGCAGCACTCAGATAATTGACATCGTGGCCGACCCGATTCACATAAGGGCCTGTCTGGCCATAGCCGGTTATGGAACAGTAAATAATGCCCGGATTAACCTTGGAAACCGTTTCATAATCCACACCCAGTCGCTGTACGACACCCGGCCGGAATCCTTCCATCACGACATCCGCGGTTTTCACCAGGCGAAAGAAAATTTCCTTTCCCTCGGGAGTCTTTAAATCCAGGGAAAGATGCTCCTTGTTCCGGTTTACGGTTGTGATAAAAAAGCCATCCGCGATAAAGCGCTTGTCTTCTATGGAAATCACCCGTGCGCCATGATCCGCCAGGATCATTGAACCAAAAGGCCCGGGCAGAAGTCTTGAGAGGTCCAGTACAGTGATTCCGGTCAATGCCCCTTTTTCCAGCATAAGTCCTCCATAAGTCCTCCATAAGTCCACCATAATTTCTTTGGGCGGTCGTTAATTTCCCATGAAAGATGGGGATCGTTTTTCCATAAATGCTGTTACCGCCTCGATCAAATCATCGGAAGGAAGGGAGGCTGCGTTTTTCTGGGCCACATACCGCAGCCCCGAATACACGCCGTGATCCCGGTTGTAAAGCATCACATCCTTTACGCCCTGAATCGTAAGCGGAGGCAGGGCTGCGATCTGCAGGGCCAGCCCGCGGGCTTCATCCACCAGCGCCGTATGGGAATCGCACATCCGGGTAATCAGCCCCATTTTCAGGGCTTCTTCCGCGGTAAAGTCCCGGCCCGTCAGGGCCAGTTCTCCGAACCAGCCCTGCCCGATAATGTGCGGAAGGCGCTGAAGGGTTCCCAGATCCGCGATAATGGCGATGCGGGTTTCGCGAATGCTGAAATTGGCGTCGTTTGCAGCGATGCGGATGTCGCAGGCGCTGATCAAGTCGATGCCGCCGCCGATGCAATGGCCGTGAATGGCTGCGATGACCGGCTTTCTGCATTTTTCAATGGCCGAGATGCTGTTCTGCAGACGGCCGATGGTGTGCCTGAGTGCTTCGCGTCCCGCAGCGGATGTGTCGGTGAGCAGCGCCCCTGCTTCCATCAGGTCGAGCCCCGCGGTAAAACTTTTGCCTTCGGCGCGGATCACCACTACCCGAACCTCCGGATTCTGATCAAGTTCGTCGCAGTGGGCCTGAAGCGACGAAAAAAAATCCATCCCCATGCTGTTTCGCTTATCCGGCCGGTTCAGAATCATCCAGGCGATGGGGCCTTCATATTCAACCTTGAATGGATCGGGTGCATCCATGGTTTGTTTTCCTTTCAGGAGAGAATCTCATTTATTAAAGCCATGTTTTTTTCCAGCATGGGGTCTTCCATGAGATCGGACATGGCATTCGTGTAATGATCCAATGCAATGCCGGGGATCAGGTGATTCCGGTGGATTCCGGCAAGAACGGCCATGTTCTGCATGCGGGCATCGGAAAGGCCGGGTTTAAAAATGCGGAACACCTTAATATTTCTTTTGGTGCAATGAGCAAGAATGGCATCGTTATCCACTTCGGAGGCCTGATTCAGCCGAACCGGCAGGGGCTGCCATACGGCATCGTAATAAATGGCGGCGGCGCCGTCTTTCAGAAAGGCGGTTATTCCTCGGAAGGCCTCGTGCCGTTCCAGCGCCACAACCAGATCGGCTTCTCCCCGCCGGATCAGGGGAGAGTGAACATCGCTTCCGATGCGGATCTGGGATACCACGATACCGCCACGCTGCGCAAGGCCGTGCGTATCCACCCCTTTTACCGGAAAACCGGCATGGTCGGCTGCCCGAAGCAATATTTCGCTCAGAAGACCGATTCCCTGCCCGCCGACGCCTGTCAGATAGATATTGAATGCTTTCACGAATCCTCCTTTAGCTCAGAACCCGGATGAACGATGTCGCAATAAAACCGCAGCTATCTTTTCAGATTGTACTTTTCAATCAATTCCTTTCTTTCACTATCCGCAAGAGATTTTAAATACGCATTCCATCCGGGACACCATCCGGCATGCCATCGCCATAAACGCCCCAGAAGCGATTTGGGATGATTGTCGTATTTTGCCCTGAAAGAACAATTTCGGCAGTTGTGATCAGCCATGGGATATATCTCCTTTTATCCTCTACGAGTTCCTGAGATTATTGTTCGAGAACGCATTTTGCATCCGGCTGCCGTGAATTATCGACAATTTCCTTCGGTATAGAGCCACTCAGGACTGCCGTTTTCAACCCGTACTAAAAAACCGCCATCGGGATGGGCGGCAACGAGCACGCCATAGTCGTCAAGATTCACTTCAGCCGCGCCCTGCCTGGCGGCACGCCAGACTTCGTCAAGGTCCTGTAGCCGTGATGCCGGAAATTCGCCAAGGCGCTGACGGGCATCTTTTTTGAGGCGCAGAATATGAACGTGGAGCTGGTCCTGGCTGCGCAATCGCTGTGGATTCACCACAAGTGCGATGACAGATTGATCGCTGATCGTCCTTTGCGCAACCTCCCAGGCAAAACGCCAAATGCCGTCCGGGCGATTGGGGTCTTCGATGCCCGTAACCCGTGCGCGGGGTATGGCAAGCCCATGCACAAATCCTTCGGGGCAGCCGCACATTTTATGATCCCGGATGATGGCATAATCGATGGTCTCCGCCCACACTTCTGTCGTATCCTTGCATTTTCCGTCATGGTGGCACGTTGTTTCGATCCTCGGCCAGCGACATGGGGCCAGCCCCATCTGCCGATGCTGCGATAAAAGTGCCCACAATAATCATTGCGCCAAATATCATGGCTCGGATACTGCGGCGGAAAAAGAAATTCAAGTGGAACTCCTCCCTTACCGGTTTTCCTACACCGGCTCATTTCAATCCGGTTCCAGCAACCTTTACTGTTCCGAATCTTATTACAGTAAACGCATAATGGCAAGAAACCGCTTAGACTTTGATCATCGTTTCGGCCATTAATATCTATCCGCTTTTGGCAACAAGAGAGCTTTCTCCTTGTAGTTACAGCAAGACAATAAACCATGCGGCCAATCAACGAAAAATGATCAGGTGTGATGGCTTCGAAAAAAAATCCAATATCAGCGCTTGCTCTGCATCCTTTTTGTTTGACTTCTTTGAGGAACGAGAGTAAAAGGCAGCCATTTCTTGATAGTTTAGATGCTGGTGATTGAAAAAGAAATTATAATGTATCATGATGTTCATGTTTTTTCCAACCCTTAAGATGAAAGGCGGTGGTTGTCTCTTTGGACAGTCATAGTTGTGCCCAAACACATTTATTTGCCATCCAGCGGTAAACAGCTCCTCCTTTCAAACGCACTGATCCCGCTGGACGTCCATTATTGCCAGCGGAGAGAATCCTTCCTATTGTACGGCACTCTCCCCATAACTTAAATCGGTTCTGTATTTATTTCACACCGCGGCGTTTCGCATGTTTTTTGTAGCTGTCTCTTTTTGTTTCAGGTATTACCAGACCGATGAAAGAGGTGTTCCGTGTTCAGTATTTCAAAATTCTATTATAAATTTCGCCGGGTATGGAAGGCGATCAAGCTCTTTTTTATCATTTCCGGTCCCGGCATTGTGGTCATGGTTGCCGACAATGACGCCGGCGGCATCACCACCTATGCCGCAACAGGCGCCAAGTATGGATATAGTCTGATCTGGTTTCTGGTCATTCTGGTACCAGTAGCCTACTATGTTCAGGAAATGACCGTCCGGCTCGGCGCCATAACGAAACGGGGGCATGGAGAAGCTATCTTTGCTGGATTTGGCGCCTTCTGGGGCTGGTTTTCACTCCTTGACCTGCTTCTGGTAAACTGGATGACGCTTGTCACCGAATTCATCGGAATGACATCCGCTCTGCGGATATTCGGAATTTCGCCGTTGATAACCGTTATCGGGGTTTGCTTACTGATGGGAATCATGGTGCTCAACGGCAGATACTGGACATGGGAAAAAATCGCCCTTGTTTTCTGCGCCGTGAACCTGATCTACATTCCCGGGGCCTTCATGGTGCATCCGTCGGTGCATGACATCATTCACACGGGATTGATCCCAAATCTGCCGCCCGGAGGCTTCAATAACGAATTTTTCTTTTTTCTGATGGCCAATATCGGTACCACTATTGCGCCCTGGATGCTTTTTTTCCAGCAAAGCGCAGTAGTGGACAAAGGCATGAAAGAAAAGGATATTCCATGGGGCAAGCTGGATACTTTTGTCGGGTCTCTGCTGACTGTAGTCGTTGCCATTTTTATCGTCATCGTTACCGGTACAATCCTTAAAGGCGTCAATATTGACGATGCCGCCCAGGCCTCCCAGTTGCTGATCAAAACCAACGAATATGCCGGCACCTTCATGGCTATCGGCCTGTTTGACGCCGGTTTGCTGGGCGCCATCTGCATCTCGCTTGCCAGCTCCTGGGCGTTTGGCGAAGTGTTTGGATGGGCTCACTCGCTGAATAATAAAATCCGTGAAGCCCCGTGGTTCTATGCCAATTATTTCCTGTCGCTTTTTACGGCAGGGGCCGTGGTTTTAATTCCCAATGCCCCTCTGGTGCTGATCACCCTTTTCGTACAGGTTATTGCCGTAACGCTGCTGCCTGCGGCTCTGGTCTTTCTGATATTGCTTCTCAACAATAAAAAGACCATGGGTGAGCACACCAACAACCTCTGGCAAAATATCGTTGCCACATTCATTGTGGTGGTGATCGTTATTCTCTCCAGTCTTTATGGAATCAGCACGCTGTTTCCCAGTATGTTCAAATAAGAAAGAGGCGCCATGCTGAAAGAATTTTTATTGAATAATTTTTCCAAGATCCGCGAGATTAACCGTAAGTATGCAAAACCCAATGTGGAGATGTCCCGATGGGTCAAGGCGACACTTCTGTTTTTGCGTCTGTATCTGATTTTTCTGGTGGGCCTGCTGCTCTACAAATTTATGACAATGATCTGATGGGAGAATCGCCATGAACAGCATCATTAAAAAAAACTCTGACACGGACTTGGTATTTTTTCTTAGCGATCTCATCGGAAATCAGGTGCGTTTGAACAATAAAAAGATCGGAAAGCTGGACGATCTGATTATCGTCGAACAGGAAAAGCTGCCCGAAGTGACCTGTATCACCGTAAGCCGTCCCTTCGGTCACAAATCTCTTATGATTCCCGTCAACCGGGTATCCAGCTTCGGACGGGATGTCATCGTTGTCGATATTGCATCAATCGAGGGCTACGAAGGAGAGCCGGAAGAAAATCAACTTCTGTTGAAAGACCATATCCTGGATAAAAAAGTCATTGATCTGGATGACAATGATATTGATATTGTATATGACGTAAAACTGCTACTGCGGGGCCGTCGAATGTATGTCACCGATGTGGATTTCAGCAGATATGGTCTGATCAAACGGATAGGGTTGAGTTATGTCGCTGAATTGATCTATCATCTGGCGGAAGTGTTTAAAAAGGAAACCATTTCCTGGAGCTATGTTCAGCGGCTTCCGGAAAAGATGGGAAGCTTCAAGGGCAACGTAAAACTGAACATCCTCAAGGAAACATTGCCGGAAATCCATCCTGTGGATATGGCGGATATTCTGGAAGAACTTCCGGAAGAACAGCGGATAGCCGTCTTCAACGAACTTGAAACCGAGCATGCCTCTGATACTCTGGAAGAAATCGAGCCGCGGGTTCAGCGCGCCATTATTTCATCCCTGACAAAGGAACGTAATGCCGAACTGGTAGGAGACATGACTCCGGCTCAGGCTGCGGATGTTCTGTCAGTCCTGCCGACACCCGATGCCGAAGAGATTCTCGATCTGATGAATCCTACAGATGCGGAACAGATCGAGACCATTATGGAAAAACAGGATCACACCATCAGCGATCTGGTCACCAGCCACTACATCTGCCTGACGCCAGAAATCCCTGCAGCAGTGGTTATTGCTGATTTTCGACGTCTGGCAATGGAAGCAGATGTTGTGGACTATCTTTATGTAACAGGCCCGGACAACCGCCTGCTGGGGGTCGTCAGCCTGGCCGAGCTACTTATGGCCGAGCCCAGAACTCCGCTTTCCGATATTATGAGTACCCAGGTTATCAGTCTGGATAGAGGCGATTCCATCAGCGATGCGGAAGAAAAGTTTACCCGCTATTCTTTTTCCGCATTGCCGGTGATAAACACGGACGACATCCTCTATGGCGTGGTGCCATTTCGCGATATCA
>JAPLJE010000331.1 GCA_026388755.1 Deltaproteobacteria bacterium
CGTGGACGTGTTCATGACCATGTTTCACGTTTCCGTGGGAATGCTCCTGGGCATGCTCATGCTTGTGGTCGTGGTCATGTTGATGATTGTGTTCGTGTTTTCCTTCCATTATCCATCCTCCTGTACAACGGGTTGTCCCAGCATTTTAAGTGATTCCCATATTGAATGTTTTAAGTGTTTCACAGCTGTTTGTCAACGGATTACCCGATTCACGCGGAATTTTGGCTCAAGATCCGACCCGAAAACAGGCAAGAAAGTGACTATCAAAATGGGCAAGAGGAAAGACCGTGCCAACGATATCTATGTTTTTGGGATTCTTTTTTTGATGTACTTCTACGACAAAATGATGCACAGTCAACCCCGCATCACCTTTTCTCTCCGGCAGGGAACACCCAGAAAATGACGTTTAACGAACGAAAAATAAAAAATCCTGAGGATGTCGTTTTTCAGGTACAGGATCTGACAAAAACATACCAGATGGGAGAGGTGGAAGTTCATGCGCTGCGGGGAGCGAATCTGGAAATCTTTTCCGGCGAGCTGGTTGTTCTGCTCGGACCGTCTGGAAGCGGCAAGTCCACATTGCTGAATATTCTCGGCGGGCTGGATACGGCGACCAGCGGCTTTGTTTCATACCGGGGCAAAGACCTGACCCATGCCAACGAACAGGAGCTGACGGAATACCGCCGCTTTCATGTGGGATTCGTCTTTCAGTTTTACAATCTGATTCCCAGTCTCACCGCAAAAGAGAATGTGGCGGTTGTGACGGAGATTGCCAGAAACCCCATGATTCCGGAAGATGCCCTGGCCATGGTTGGATTAGCCAAGCGTGTGGATCATTTTCCCGCTCAGCTGTCCGGCGGAGAGCAGCAGCGGGTGGCCATCGCCCGCGCAATCTCAAAAAATCCCGCGGTGCTGCTCTGCGACGAACCCACAGGGGCGCTGGATTCCAAAACCGGCATCGTGGTACTCGAAGCGCTGGAGCGGATCAATCGCGAGCTCGGCACGGCGACAGCTATCATCACCCACAATGCGGACATTGCCGGCATGGCTGACCGGGTTATTTATCTCAGCAACGGCAGAATTTCGGAAGTCAGGACGCAAATGGTAAAAAAATCGCCCGGCGAGCTGCAATGGTGATCGCATGAAGGCACTGAACCGCAAACTGTGGCGGGATATCTGGCGCATGAAAGGTCAGGTCTTTGCGATTACACTGGTCGTCATGAGCGGGGTTGCGACCTTTATCATGTTCATCAGCACCATGGATTCCCTGAATCTGACCCGGAACACGTTCTATCGGGACTACAGTTTTGCCGATGTCTTTGTCAACCTGAAGCGGGCCCCGGAAAGCCTGAAAGAGAAGATTCAAAATATTCCCGGTGTCAACCAGATTGAAACCCGGGTTTCTGTCAGTGTCAAGCTGGATATTACCGGTTTTGCCGAACCGGTGACCGCAAAAATCGTATCGATTCCCGATAGCGACAGACAGCTCTTGAACCGTCTTTATATCCGAAAGGGCAGGCTTCCTGATCCGGCCAGGGATCACGAGGTCGTGATCAACGAAAATTTTGCCAAGGCCCATGATTTTAACCCCGGCGATCAATTTGCGGCGATCATTAACGGGAAATGGACGAAGCTGACGATTGCCGGGATTGCCCTGTCTCCGGAATTTGTTTTTCTGCTGCGTCCGGATTCCATCAGTCCGGATTTCAAACGCTACGGCGTCCTGTGGATGGGCAGAAAGGCACTCGGCACCTCTTACGATATGGATGGCGCGTTTAACGACGTGGTATTGACCCTGTATCCGAACGCTGCATTAAACGACGTTCTTTCGGAATTGGATCGTATCGTGGCGCCATATGGCGGATTCGGCGCCCATGGGCGAAAGGAGCAGTTCTCTCATCGCATGCTGAGCGAGGAATTCCGGCAGCTGCAAAGAAGTTCGGAAATATTTCCCACGATTTTCATCTGTGTCGCAGCCTTTTTGCTGAATGTCGTAATGAGCCGGACCATTCACACACATCGCGAACAGATCGCCGCCCTGAAGGCATTCGGCTACAACAATCAGGATGTCGGTATTCATTATGCCAAACTGGTTCTTCTGATCGTCTTGATCGGCCTCATCGCCGGCATCGCCGGCGGGATCTGGTGTGGAAAACTGCTGGGCGGCATCTATATGGAGATCTATCGCTTCCCGGACCTCATCTATAAAATGCATCCCGGAGTGATCATTGCCGCAGTCCTGATCACCGTCTTTTCAGCGCTCACCGGGACCCTGCACTCGCTTTGGCGGGCGGCCAAACTGCCGCCCGCAGAGGCGATGCGGCCCGAACCCCCTGCCAGGTACAGCGTCGCACTGATTGAAAAAATGGGGTTGGGCCGCCGGCTGACTCAGCCCTCGCGGATTATTCTGCGAAATATCGAGCGCAAGCCGATCAGAGCGTTTCTTTCAATTGTCGGCATTGCCGTTGCCTGTGCCACGATGATTTCCAGCGGATTTTTCAAGGATTCGGTTTCGTATATGGTGAATCTCCAGTTTGTTCTTTCCCGGAAGGAAGATCTGTCCATCGCTTTTACCGAACCGACTTCCCGAAGGGCCATATATGAGCTCAAAGGGCTCCCAGGCGTTCAAACCGCGGAGCCCTTTCGGACGGTTCCGGCAAAGTTTCGGCATGGCCACCGCAGTTATCAGACGGCAATCAGCGGAATCGAACCGGACAGCCGCCTGCATCAACTGCTGGATGCTGATCTGAAGCGTGTGGCCCTGCCGCCTTTTGGGATCGTTCTCACGGATTATCTGGGCAAGATTCTAGACGTAAACACCGGCGACATGCTGACCATCGAAGTCCTCGAGGGGTCAAAGGCGATTCGTCAGGTACCGGTCGCGGCTCTGGTCAAGCAATATCTTGGCGTAACGGGATACATGGATATTGCGGCGCTCAACCGGTTGATGCGCGAAGGCAGCGCCATATCCGGCGCGTATCTGGTAACGGATTCCCGGTACCGGGAGAAACTCTATAAGCGTTTTGTTGAAATGCCGCGCATTTCCGGAACCGTGGTCAGAATCAATGACATTCATAATTTTCATGAGGTACAGGCCAAAGCGTTGCTGTTTTTCACGTATATCGCCACGCTGATGGCCTGTTTTATCGCTTTTGGCGTGGTCTATAACAGCGCCAGAATCGCGCTGTCGGAACGGAGCCGGGAGCTCTCCAGCCTCAGGGTGCTGGGCTACACACGGGGGGAAATTTCTTACATTCTCCTGGGGGAACTGGGAATCCTGACCCTGATCGCCATCCCATTCGGATTTGTCATCGGGTACTGGCTCTGTGCGTATATTGCACAGGCGCTGGCATCCGACCTTTTCCGGGTGCCGCTGATCATAGAGATGAAGACTTTCGCCTCCGCAGCAGCCGTGGTTCTGGCCTCGGCCGCGATATCGGGGTTGATCGTACGCCACAAACTGGATCATCTGGATCTTGTCGAAGTCCTGAAAACCAGGGAATAGCCTGTGGCCAAGGAGTATTGGATGGAAATTGCCAAACGAAGAACCTTGTCGGTTAGCATCATTATCGTTGCGGTCGTCCTTGCAACGGGTTACGGCCTCATTCCCAGAGCCATGGATGTCGATCTGGTGAATGTCTTCCGGGGACCGCTTCAAGTCACCATCGAAGAAGAGGGCCGGACCCGCCTGAAGGAGCGTTTTGTCATATCCGCACCGACATCCGGGGTGATGCAGCGGATTGACGCAAAAGTGGGAGATCCGGTGCAAAAGGGTCAGACCGTCATTGTGCTGGAACCCGTTTGGTCGCAGGCCCTGGATCCCCGCAGCCGCGCCGAAGCCGAAGCCGGTGTGTCGGCGGCAACGGCTTCGCTGAAAGCTGCGCAGGAAAAAGAGCGCGCGGCGGCAGCGGACGCGGATTACCTTGAGAAGAGACTGGAAAGGATCACGAATCTGCATGCCAACGGGTATGTGGCAAAGGATCAATTTGACCAGGCGGCGTCCGAGGTCAAAAAAGCTCAGGCTGTCCAGCAGGCCGCCGAAGCCGCGGTGAATGTCGCCCGTTTTGAACTTGACCGGACCCGGGTGGCGCTGCAAAGCTTTGCTTCCAAAAAAAGCGCCGCATCACATCATACAATTTATATTCCGTCTCCCATCACCGGCGCCATCTTCAGGATTTACCGGGAAAGCGAGCGAACAGTCAATTCAGGAGAGCCCCTGATGGATGTCGGCGATGCCGGAAATCTTGAAGTCCGCGTGGAAGTCCTGTCCTCGGATGCGGTTAGAATTAAAAAGGGAACCCGGGTTTTGTTTAAACGCTGGGGCGGCGATGAGCCGCTTTCGGGAGCCGTGCGGATTGTCGAACCGGCAGGATTTACAAAAATATCCAGCCTTGGCGTGGAGGAACAACGGGTTCTGGTTATTGCCGACATCCTGTCGCCACCGGACACGTGGCACGTTCTGGGCGATGGATACAGACTGGAAGCGCAGTTTGTGGTTCTGGAGGCAAAAGATGTTCTCCAGGTCCCCAATAGCGCTCTTTTCCGTTCGGGAATGGACTGGGCGGTTTTTGTCAGTGACAACGGGAAGGCGCGAAAGCGTTTGGTTGAAGTCGGGCAGCGGAACGGGTTCACGGCTGAGATCCTCTCCGGAATCCACGAGAACGACAAAGTGATTGCCCATCCCGATGAGGCCATCGGCGATGGGTCCCGCATCCAGTCCAGGAAATGACCGGACCTCCTGTATTCCTTTCTGACCCAAGATGCAATTGTGCGCAAAAGCCGGGGACATAACGTGATATATTGGGGCTGCGCAGGGATTCTTGTTGACTCCCGAAAGAGGTTCTCATAATAATTGCGATAATTGCAATCAGGCAAATTTTCGGGGGTTTCAGCAGGGAAAGGCAGAAGCGGGTTCAACAGACAAATACTTTGTGAAAGGACAACCCATGAGCGGCATATCCTTTGGTCTTGAAGACAAAAGCGTGATGGTTACAGGCGGCAGCCGGGGAATCGGACTGGAAATGGCAAAAATGTTTCTGGAGCAGGGGGCAAGGGTGACGATTTGCGGCAGAAAGCAGGAAGGGCTGGATGCCGCGGTCTCTCTGCTGGATGCCGGCAGCCGACTGCTGGCGGTTCAGGCGCATGCCGCCAAACCCGAGGATGTGGATAGGCTGTTCCAACGTACCATGGATAGTTTTGGAAGAATCGATGTTCTGATCAACAATGTGGGCATGAATCTGATCACGACCGTGGTTGATGCAGACCCTTTCGTGTGGCAGAAAATCATCGATTCCAATCTGAATGCCGCGTTTTTGTGTTCCCGCAAAGCCGGGCAGATCATGAGAAGCCAGAAAAGCGGCAAAATCGTCAGTATTTCTTCCCTCGCGGCAAGAAGGTCCGCCCCTGCCATGGGCATCTACGGCATCGCCAAGGCCGGCATCGAAATGATGACGCGGGTTCTGGCCCAGGAGCTGGCGCCGGATGTTCAGGTCAATGCCGTTTCCCCCGGCATGGTGAAAACCCGGTTCAGCCAGGCGTTCTGGTCGGATTCAAACCTTCACGACCAGATCGTCAGAACCATTCCCATGGGAAGGCTTGCCGAGCCCCTGGATGTGGTTTATCCTGTGCTCTTTTTATGTTCCGATGCGGCGCGTTTCATCACCGGCCAGGTGCTGATGGTGGATGGCGGCGCCAGCGCCATTTGAGTGAGCCGGTCAAAAAGGAGAGACTCATGGAATCATTGAGCAGAGCGCACAAGAGCAGGCTGGCCATTCGGGCTTTTAAAGTCATTGCCGATGCCATGATCATACGCGGAAATTACAAACCCTCCGGCATATCCGGTCAAACGCTGGCGGCAGCGCTTCGGGATCTGAGCCCGGAGATCTATGGCACCATGAATGACCCGCGCAGCATCGAGATCAAAGGCCTGGAATACATTCTGGACCGGCTCCCCAGGGGAATTGAAGACTGCACGCGGATCGTTCTGACCGCTCATGAAGACTTTGAACACACGTCCTTTGAAAAAATTCAGCCGAACAAACGCCGTCGCCTGTCCTACCGGGTCAGCGAAAATGAAATGTGTTTTGTGATTACCACCGGGCTCAGTGAGATATACGATGTTCTGACCCACATTACATTTTTGAACATCGAGGCGGGAAAAATATTCCACCAGATGAAGGATCCCGACGGCCAATACACCAGCGGCTGGAAGGATCTGGAGCACATTGCTTCCCGGGAGGACACGCTCACCGACCAGCATCTTGATCAGGCCATCTGGAACCTGAGCATTTTCCTGGGAAGAACCTATCAGGAGACCAAGAACTTCTACGCTTATCTGGATGAAAACCGGAAGACC
>JAPLJE010000807.1 GCA_026388755.1 Deltaproteobacteria bacterium
CGTTCTGTAGGAAAGGCGTCCCATGGAAGAAAAACATAGCCAATTCAAAAACAGCGCCGTCATCTGGGTGGGCGGTGTATTTCTGGTGATCGGTTTTTTTATTGGAATTGTTGTCGGTGTTTACAAATCGGACTTAAGTCCGACAGGTCAATCCATGAGCGGTAATGCGGGCAAAACCCCTGAATTGAAATCCCGCATCGTAAAGCTGAAAGATCTTGTCCGGCAAAACCCGGATGATCCGGAAAGCTGGATTGATCTGGGAAATGCCTGTTTTGATGCGGATCGGTATGAAGATTCAATCCAGGCTTATCGAAAAGCGCTGGCCATCAATCCCGGCAATGCAAATGTCTGGACCGATATGGGGGTGATGTACCGACTCAGCGATAAACCGCGGGAGGCGATCAAAGCCTTTGACAAGGCTGCGGAAATTGACTCCAAACATGAAATCAGCCGCATCAATAAAGGCATTGTTCTCCTGCATGATCTGAAGGATAGCCAGGGAGCGATTCGAGCCTGGGAATCCGTTCTGGAGATCAATCCACTGGCAACCCTTTCCAGTGGTCAGTCCGTGGATGAAATGCTGAATTCACTCAAAAAACAGGGTCAGTCGCTGGGAAGTTGACAATTGTCAGCGTACGCAACCCGATATTTTTCTTGACGAGTAACACGGACAGGGTTATATATCGATAAAAAGCGATATAGGAATATACCATGAAAGAATTTATCAAAGTCATGAAAGCCCTCTCGGACCCCAGCCGGGTAAAAATCATTAAGATGCTTCAGCAGCGGATGCTGTGCGTCTGCGAAATCCAGGCTGCGCTGGGCCTTGCTCAGTCAACGACCAGCAAACACCTTAAACTGCTTGAAAACGCCGGGCTGGTGGTATGGTCACGGGATGGGCTGTGGATCAACTACCGATTGTCCGACGGCGCTCAGAGCGAATATGCGGCCAGGCAGATCGACAGCCTTGAGAAATGGCTGGAAGATGATCCGCAGATCGTTGAACTGATCAACAGACTCCCCCAAATCCGTCGCGAGACAATTTTGAATCCAAGCAAATATTGCCCCCAGGAGGCGCCCCATGCTGCTCGAAAATTATGAACTGGAGATTTTCAACTCAAAATGCAATCCCGGCGCCATGTCCGTTCACTGTTTTGCACACCTGGCCCAGGATGTATCCGATGTCCTGCCCTACCTGAATACGCTTTTGGGCGGTTTTGAATATTTGCGTGACCCGCCGTCCGTCACGTTCAAGGTCCAGGGCAAGCTCATCACGGTTCACGGCCGCAAGATCGCTGTCAATGCGCTCAAAGATGAGGTGGAGGCGCGCAAAATTATCGAGTGGCTAAAGCGGGAGATCAATGACGCCTGGGACCGGCGGGATCAGATCGAGCCCAGTACGCAGTCAACCCCTCGGCCCAAGCTGATCGAGATTTTAAAGTTGCTGCCAAAAACCAACTGCAAGGTCTGCGGGGAGCCCACCTGCATGGTCTTTGCCGCCCGGGTCGCCGAAGGCGCCAAAGGCAGCCAAAGCTGTCCCGAGCTTACCCCGGATGCACGCGCTGCGCTGGACGCCTATCTGGGCCGATTCCATTTTTCGGATTGAGGTGAGAATCGAAACGTTGGTTTGGTTGTAAAAACGAATTGCATCATATCAAGGAGATGACTCATGTTTGAACGGATTGTACTGGCCACGGATCTTTCACCGGACTGGGATCAGATTCTTGCCTGCGCCAGAGAATTCAAATCTCTGGGCTGCGAGCAGATTATACTGACCCATGTTGTTGCGACAAAAGGAATCACGGGCGCTCACCCCGTCGCCCGTTCCGAAGTGTCGCCGATACTGGTTGCGCAAAAAAAACAACTGGAGTCGCAGGGGTTCAACGTGATTATCGAAACGCCGGTCGGGCAGCCCGCTTTTTCGCTGAACGAAGTAGCCCAGCACCATTTTGCCTCACTGATCGTGGCGGGCTCTCACGGCAAATCCGCTTTGCGGGAGGCTGTGCTGGGATCTGTCTCTAATGCCTTGCTGCACCAGATCCGTTGCCCGGTTCTGCTCATCAACACCAAAAAACTTCAGAAAGAAGCGCCGGGCGAACCTTGCCAGTTACGCACCGGGGAATTATTGCGCCATGTGCTGTTTCCCACGGATTTTTCCACAGTGGCAAATGGTGCGGTTACGGCGCTGAAGAATCTGATCCCCCGGGGAGTGACTGAAATGACGCTGCTGCACGCCCTTGAGGTGATGGAGCCTTGTCCCGCGGCTGCGCTGGCGCCTGCGGAGACAGCCGCGAGAAGCTGTCTTTCATCGCTGGAAAGTCATTTTAAATCAATTGAAGATTTCAGAATTCAGAGCCACATGTCCCAGGGGCATCCCATTTCAATCATTCTGGATTTTTTGCGAAAGGGTAATTTTTCCCTGGTGGTGATGGGAACTCAGGGAAGGGGCCTGGTTGCGGAAATCCTTCTGGGAAGCGTGGCATACAACATCGCCCGGCTTGCCCCGTGTCCGGTGCTTCTGGTGCCGCAACCGTAAAAGGTTTATCCGTGGTCTGCCGCATGGGGCCAGAGTCGGCATAATGCTCAGAGATGATGGTTTCATGAAAGGAGGGTATACGTAATGTCAAAAAATATTGTCGAAGTCAAAATCCTTGACCTTTCCGGTGGCGGTGGTGGATGTTCCTGCAACGCTGCCCCGCGCGGTCCGGAAATGATGCAGATTTTTATCCGCAAATGCAGCGAATTGAAGGATGCGCTGCAAGCCCATTATCCCGGAAAGACCAGTCTGCAGGTTATTGATTTGGCAAGCTCTCCGGAGGAGAAGGCCACGGAGGCCGGGCAAATGCTGATAAACAAGACTAGTCCGGCGCCTCTGGTGATAATTGACGGCCAGGCCAGGTTTGCAGGCAGCATCCAGGTGAACCGGATTGTCAAGGAGGTCGGCGAAATTTTGAATTCTTTCAAGGCAAAGGAGGATATCTGATGGCGGAATATCTGGAAACGTCTTACGACAAATTCGTGTTCAGGGTAAAGGTTGGCTATTTTTTCAGCAGAGAAGATTTCTGGGCCAGCATGAGCGGTAATATCGCAACTGTTGGCATCAGCGATTTTCTGCAGAAGTCCAGAGGTGATGTTGCTTTTCTGGAAACCGTTGAAGCGGGAACTATGGTAATACAGGGTCAGGAAGTGGGTAAAATCGAGACCATCAAAGCCACTTTCGGGATTCTGTCTCCGGTAACGGGCAGGGTGGTGGCGGTCAACCCGGAGCTGGAATCCAGCGCTTACCTCATCAACGAAGATCCTTATGGGGCCGGCTGGATCTACAAAATCGAGACAACGGATTTTGAAAACGATAAGGCCAACCTCCTTCAGGCCGAAGCATATCAGGGGCTGATGCAGGAAAAGATTGCAGAGGAGATGAAGAAAAAATGAAATCAACTACCCGGAAGGTGGTCGTTCTCCCCTGCAGCGGCATCGGTAAAACCTATGGCGCGCTGGCCCGTGAGACGACATACGAGCTGGTGGATCGGGTCAGGCCGGGCATTGCGGTGACTACCTGCCTGGCGCTTCTGGTGATCGAGGACCCGGAAGCCGGACAACTGATCATGACCCATCCGGTCATTACCATTGATGGTTGCCCCAAAGGCTGCGCGCAAAAAAGCGTCGAGGCCCGGGGGGTAACGCCTGCCAGGACATACCAGGCGATCAATTTCTA
>JAPLJE010000303.1 GCA_026388755.1 Deltaproteobacteria bacterium
GATAGAGCGCCAAAGCGCATGGGACATTTTTTGATTCGAAAATACGTTTTCCATGAACCCTGGTGGCGAACAGCGGTGATTCCGGTCCGCATTTTTTTTGAAGGAAAAGATGATGAGCCGGCTAATTTTGATGGGAAGCTAAGCTCGCTGATTTTTTTGTTGCCGTTTTTTGCCTTTTTCCGCTTCAGAAACAAGGCAAAATCATTTCAATATGAAATTTCAACTTTTCTGGCCTTTTCCGTATTGTTTCTTCTGTATGCGTTCGTCACTAACGATATGCGAATCCGTTACATTGCCCCCATCGTACCGCCGCTGGTGGTTCTGTCCATCATCGGACTGTATAATCTGCTGGAATGGATACGGGAATTCACTCCCCTGAGAAGGCGGATGTGGGTTCAGACCGGCGTATGGGCAGGCGTACTGGCTCTCTTTCCTGTCGGTTATTTGATCGATCAGTTCGACAAGGTCAAAGTCATGCCCTACATCAGCGGTAAAATCGATCGAGATTCATATATTACGCAGTTTAGACCGGAATATCCGGCCATTCGGTTTGCGAATCAGAATCTGCCCGGCACAGCCAGAATTCTGGCCATATTCTTAGGGAATCGGGGATATTATTTTGACAGGGATGTCCTGTTTGACATGAAACTGCCGGTTCCCGCTATCAGCACCGCCGGATCAGGCCGAACCGTGGAGGCTTTGTTACACCAGCAAGGCATTACCCATCTGCTGATACGATATGATCTTTTCGACCGCTGGCTCGGCACCCTGACCGACACTGACAAGGAAACCCTGGCCCGATTTTTTCAAACCCGGACCCGACTGCTGTTTTCATCTGGAGGGCATGGGCTGTTTGCCCTTGAAGAATAATTTGGCGCAGGACGGACAGTACTGGTGATGTTCCTTGACATCCGGATGGTGCAGGGTTCTGTGGTGGATATATTCCAGAAATCTTGGTGTTGCGAATCGCTTGCCGCAGCCTTCACACCGCTCCAGGGGATGGATTCCGATGATTTCATCCCGAATCGAAATAGTTCGAACGGTTTCCTTATCTTCGATGCGAATGACCTGGGTCGGACAGATATTCGCGCAGGTTCCACAGCCGATGCAGGCGCCTTCAACCGGCACAATGTATTTTCGGCCCCCCCTTGTGACTGTTTTCAGTGCATCGGCCCCAACGATTTCCCGGCACACTCTTTCACAAAGAAGGCACTGGATACATCCATCCGGTTGAAAAGGGGTTTCAATGCCATGGGAAGCCGCCAGCTTCAGCAGAGGCTCAGACTGCGGCGCTAAATAAAGCCAGCAACTGCTGAATGGCTTTGCTTCGTGCCAGGCGGACCGCTTCCGTGTCTGTTTTCACCTGAAGCCCTTCACCGGTTTTGACTGCACAGGAAAGAGCGACTTTCCACGGTTTATCCTTTACCTGAATCTCAACGGCACAGAGTTTACAGGCACCAATGGGCTTTTTCAAAGCTGGATGGTAACACAGGGAGGGAATGTCTTTCCATTGGCCCTAAGGACTTTCAGCAGGGGAAGCCCTTCTTCAACCGTGCAATCTTTACCATCGATGACGATCGTGATCATTAACGGTTTCCTCACGCAAGAAATTTAGACCAGATGTCGAACAAGTCGGATGTAAAGGGGTCGGCCAGTCTCATCATCCATTTCTCAAGGCCTTTTACAGCGTGTACACTTTTGATCCATTGATCACCGTCAACCCGTTTTCTTCCAACAGCCTGATCGCCTCATCAATATGATCAAAGCGGAAAATCATGACCGCATTATTCCCGCTCTGCTGGACAAAGGCATACATGTACTCCACATTGATCTGGGCCTTGTGCAGCAAATCCAGAATCAAATGAAGTCCCCCGGGTTTATCCGTAACCTCGACCGCCACGACATCGGTGATTCCCACCGAAAATCCATTGTTCTTCAGGGCTTCCAAGGCCTTCTGATTATCATTGACAATGAGTCTCAGCACACCAAAATCGGAAGTGTCCGCCACCGAAAGGGCGCGGATGTTGATCCCGGCTTCAGCCAGAATCGCAGTCACTTCAGAGAGCCTCCCGGCCTTATTCTCCAGAAAAACAGAAATCTGTTTTACTCGCATCCGTATCATCCTTTATGTGAAAGCAGATGGCTTAGTAAAAAATTCAATATCTGCGTTGAGCTTCATCCTTCGTCACTTCGGCGTACCCAAAAGTACGGCAGGCGGAACGCCAGTCCTCAGGATTGTCGCCAAAAGCTCCGGTGCCGCTCGCCTTGATCTTGAACTTTTTACTTTGCCATCCCAATTTTGTCTTATTTCGAACTCGTCATAGCTTGCGGTTGTCGATCACCCTTACGGCTTTTCCCTGACTTCTGGCAATAACTTTGGGCTCAACCAGCTTGACCCTGGCAGAAACGCCCAGATATTCCTTGATGCTGTGGGAAATTTTTCTTTCCAGCCGCTGCAGCACTTTGACCTCATCTGAAAAGCTCCGCTCGCTGATTTCCACATGAACTGTCAGGGTGTCCAGATTGTCTTCCCGATCCACCACCAGTTGATAATGGGGTTCGATGCCTTCGATCTCCATCAGAACGCTTTCGATCTGGGATGGAAAGACATTCACCCCCCGGATAATGAGCATGTCATCAGTTCGTCCGCTGACTTTTTTCATGCGCACCAGCGTTCTTCCGCAGATACAGGGCTCCGGATTCAGCGAGGTGATATCGCGCGTCCGGTACCGAACGATCGGAAAGGCTTCTTTGGTAATCGATGTAAAGACCAGTTCCCCGGTTTCACCGTAAGGCAGAACCTTTCCGGTTGCCGGATCGATGATTTCGGGAATAAAATGATCTTCGAAAATATGCAGTCCGTTTTGGGCCTCATGACACTCCACAGCAACTCCCGGGCCCATCACTTCGCTGAGCCCGTAAATATCAACGGCCTTGAGATGAAGTTTTCGTTCGATCTCCTGCCGCATCTGTTCAGACCATGGCTCTGCACCAAAGATGCCGTATTTGAATTTCAGTTTTTCAAATGAAACTCCCATTTCTTCCGCCTCTTCAGCCAGATGTAGGGCATAAGATGGCGTAGACGTCAAAATGGTCGGCCCAAAATCCCGCATGATGATGATCTGCCGTTTGGTGTTTCCACCGGAAACCGGGATCACCGATGCTCCCAGCTTTTCCACCCCATAATGGACACCCAGCCCACCTGTGAAAAGTCCATATCCATAGGCATTGTGAATAATGTCTTTGCGGCCGGCACCGCCGGCTGTCAGGGCTCTGGCCATCAGCTCTGACCAAGTATTGATGTCTCTGGCTGTATAACCGACAACGGTCGGCTGACCGGTTGTTCCGGATGAGGCATGAATCCGGACCACATTGTCCATCGGAACCGCAAACATGCCAAAAGGATAATTGTCCCGAAGATCCTGTTTGGTCGTAAAAGGCAGTTGCTGAAAATCCTCAAGGGACCGGATATCGTTGGGCGTTATTCCAGCATCTTCGAATCGGCTTCGATAAAATGGAACGGTTGCATACACACGTTCCAGAGTTGCCATCAGTCGTCTTAACTGAATAGCGGTCAGCGCTTCGCGCGGCAGGGTTTCAAACTCAATATCATAAATCATAAAAACAATTCCCTATTCATAATTTAAACGCAACGCTTTAAAAAAAGCGAAGCATTGAAACTAATTATTCACCCGTCAGACTGCCTTTGAAAACCGCTTTTCGCTTTTCAAGAAATGCCGTTGTCCCTTCCCTGGCATCTTCGCTGGCCATACATAGGGCAAAGGCATCCACTTCCATACGGCAGCCTGTTATTAAATCAATATTCAGTCCGGTATTGATCACCTGTTTGGCTGCCCGCAGAGATACTTTCCCTTTCTGGGAAATAGCTTTTGCGGTGTTCATAACGTCCGTCATCAAAGCATCCGCAGATACCACCCGGTTGACCATGCCCAAATCTCTGGCTTCTGCTGCTGTAATCATTTTTCCGGTAAAGATCATTTCCTTGGCCATGTTCGGACCGATCAACCTGGGCAGACGCTGAGTACCGCCAAAACCGGGAATGATCCCCAGTGTGATTTCAGGCAATCCGAATTTTGCGTTTTCAGAAGCAATAATAAAATCACAGGCCAGGGCAATTTCACTACCACCGCCCAAGGCGAAACCGTTCACTGCTGCAATGACCGGAATATCCAAACACTGAAGTTTGTTGATGGCTTTTTGACCCTTTCCGGCAAATACCTTTGCCTGAAGCGCATTGCACCGGGCCAACTCCGTAATGTCCGCACCTGCGACAAACGACTTGTCCCCAGATCCGGTCAGGATAAGAACTCGAATATCTTCATTTGCTGCCACTGCATCCAGGTCCCGGGACATTTCATCCAAAAGCTCGCCATTTAAAGCATTCAGTGCTTTGGGACGGTTGAATGACAGGGTGGCAATACCTTCTTCAATCTGGAACAATATATGTTTTAAATCCATAAATCAGCCTCCGTATTTTTATAAAAATGGATAATTTGGAACGGTTGCAAAACAGCTATTCCCCAAGCCCCTGGGCAAATGCGATATCGTTGTTTTGCTTCTTCTGAAAAGCGGTCGGATTGGTATCTTTAATGTAGCGACCAACCCCTGCAATGATGGCGTCACAAATCCGATCCTGATACTCCGGCGAGGCCAGACGTGCACATTCGCGTTCATTGCTGATAAAAGATGTTTCCACCAGAATGGAAGGCATTTGAGCGCCCAACAGCACATAAAACGGCGCTTTTTTTACCCCTTTGTTTTTGATATTGCTGTATTTAACGCTCATGTGATTACACAAAACGTCCTGAACGCTGGCAGCAAGTCGGCTCGATTCATTGACCTTGGCATTCTGCATCAAATCGGTCAGGATGCTTTGCAGGTCACTGATATTCTTGGTTGACGTGGCATTTTCACGGGCAGCCACCAAGATGGATTCGTCATCGGTTGCCAGATTTAGAAAAAATGTTTCGATTCCATAGGCATCATGACTTTTGGCAGCATTGGTATGAATGGAGATAAAAAGGTCTCCATTCTTGGTGTTGGCGATGGCGGTTCGTTCTTCAAGCGTCAAATAGCGATCCGTTGTCCGGGTCATAATGACTTCACATTTGAGGGAGTCCCGAATTTTAGCAGCCAGCTTCTTACCGATAGCCAGAGTAATGTCTTTTTCATAAACACCTTTTACAACTCCGGAAGCTCCGAAATCCTTGCCGCCATGCCCGGGATCAATAATGATTCGACTAACGCCCAGAGCCAGTTGTTTGGCCAGAGCACTGGGCTCGATTTTTGCGTTCTTTCCGGCATACTTGCCGGTATTCCTTCCGGTATTTTTGATCGAATTCTTGTGGGAAACCGATGCGGTCGGGGGGGACTGGTCGACTTCAACATCACCGGGTTCCTCTCCCCAGATATCGAGAATAATCCGAAAAGGGTTGTTCAAAGAAAATATTTTATAGGTTTTAAAGGATTTTATGTCAACTACCACCCGTACGGAATCCAGAGTATACTGGCCGGCCCGAGCATCGATCAACAAATCATCATCAATGGGGATTAAATTCTTAAGGCTTTTGCTGAGCTTGCTTTGATTAAAATCAATATAAAGTCGCTGGGGTTTATCGAGAGCAGGGTCTTTCTTCAGCAGGCGGTGTTCATAAGTAGTCTCCTTGTCGGCGTCAATGACGATTCGCGTATAGCTGGGATTAGACCAGACACGAAGATCGCTGATCTGACTGTAGCCGGAAAGCGGGGGGCAAGATGAATCTACCGAGGCGGAAGAAACAGGTGGATCGGATTCGGCGGCGACTTTTTCAGTTTTTTGCGGCGCGCCGTTGCTTTTTAAAGGCGGTTTACAGTTTTCTGGGTGGGACAATCGTTCAATGGCGGCTTTTGCTTTTGACATGTGACTGCTTTTGGGATAGCGTTTGATAATCCGCTCATAGCAATCAACGGCTTCTTTTTTATCAGCAGTTTTTTTCGAAACGCGATACAGTTCATCAAATAAATACCCAACCATATAAAGTCCGGCAGAAGCCATCGGCCCATCCGGTTCCAGCTTGTAAACTGCCTGATACGCTTCAATGCACTTGACCCAGTTCTGCCGAAGTTTTTGTTTTTCCGGGCTGTTCAGCAGTTTATGATAGCAGGAATCCGCCTGGGCATATCTTTCCTTTGCCGTTGATGCATCAGCAGGCAAGGTGCCCCAGAAAACAGCGCATAAAAAAGATAGTCCCCAATGTATAATACGTCTGTTTATCATTTCTTCAGAGATGTCATTTCATGAAAGCCTTTACAGGCAGGTTATGAACTATGCACCGATCGTTACATCCTCTTACCTAATTGTTTTCATGCTTCTGAATGGCCTGTATGCGGAGCTCACTCAAACAGTTCAGGGCATCCAGTGGGGTCATGGTGGTGATTTCGATATTTTTCAGTTTCTCAATAATAATATTCTCGATATTCGAGAATAAACCCAGTTGAACCGGAATCGATTTTGAGGCTTTTTTCCGGATCCCGGCTTTGGAAACACCTGAAAACGGGTGAACATCATCTTCTATGTCAGATAATATGGCTTTGGCATGGGTAACAACAGACTCGGGGATTCCGGCAAGCCTGGCCACCTGAATACCATAACTGCGACTGGCACCGCCTTCAACCAGTTTGCGCAGAAAAATGATCTGATCCTTCCATTCCTTAACACTGATATTAAAATTTTTTACCCTGGGTTTTAACCGCTCCAGAGTTGTCAACTCATGGTAATGCGTTGCAAAAAGAGTTTTAACACCTCTTCCCTTCAAGTCATGAAGATGAGATACCACTGCCCAGGCAATGCTAAATCCATCGTAAGTGCTGGTCCCCCGGCCGATTTCATCCATGATGACCAGACTCTGATATGTGGCGCTGTTCAAAATATTGGCAGTTTCTTCCATTTCCACCATAAAGGTGCTTTGACCGCTGGACAGATTATCCAGGGCGCCAATGCGCGTAAAAATCCGGTCAGTCAGCGAGATGGCGGCGCTGCGAGCGGGGACAAACGAACCCATCTGCGCCATCAGCACCTGAAGGGCAACCTGCCTCAGGACCGTGGATTTTCCTGCCATATTCGGCCCGGTAATAATCAAGACTTGATTTTGATTATCGTCCATCGAAATGGAATTAGGGACAAACCGTCCCCCTGTAATTGTTTGTTCTACCACAGGATGACGTCCATCTTCAATGAAAAGAACACCGTCCGTGCGAATTTCCGGACGGGCATAGTCATACTGGTCGGCAATATCCGCCAGATTAAGCAGACAGTCCACTTCGGCAATAAAAACCGCAGCCTGATGAATCGCCTTATGATTGTCGGCAGCAGATTGACGAACATCCATAAATATCTGATATTCCAGGGTAGATCGCTCGGCTTCAGCGCTCAGAATCTTTGACTCAAATTCTTTCAGATCTCCGGTAATATACCTTTCCGCATTTACCAGGGTCTGTTTTCGAATATATTGGGCAGGAACCGACTTGGACTGATTTTTGGAAATTTCAATATAATATCCAAAAACCTTGTTGAACCGGACCTTAAGAGATTGAATCCCGGTTGCCTGCCGCTGTTCAACTTCAAGCCTGGACAGCCACCCCTTTCCATCCTGACTGATTCGTATCCATTCATCCAGTTTCGCATCAAAACCGAGTTTGATCATGCCGCCATCATGAATCACGTGGGGGGCATCTTCCCGAATCGAGCTCTGAATCAACACTGCCAGTTTAACGAGTTCATCCAGACAAGGACCATGGGAATTCCACTGAAAAAGGTCGGTCTTAAATGCTTCAAGCGCATCCCGGATACCGGGAAGTGCCTCCAGAGATGTGCGCAAAGAAAGCAGATCTCTGGCATTGCAGTGACCCATGACGATTTTGCTTCCCAAGCGTTCCAGGTCGCCGATCTTTTTCAAAGCATCCCGAACCGCATGGGTCAACTGAATACGAGTTTTGGCTTCTTCCACAGCATTCAGACGCAACTGGATCTTTTCAACGCTCATGAGCGGATAGCGAATCCAGTTTTTCAGCTGCCTCCCCCCCATGGCCGTCATGGTTCGATCCAGAATACTCAGCAGGGTCCCTTTTCGCGTTTCTCCCTGTATGGTCTTCATCAACTCCAGGTTGCGGGAACTGACATCATCCACCATCAGAAACTGGCTTTGAATGTAAGTTTCAATTCGGGAGATGTGATCGATGGCCTGTTTCTGGGTTTCCTGGACATAGGTGATCAACGCACCAGCAGCACCCACCCCGGCAAACAACGTTTCACATCCAAATCCTTCCAGGGAAAACGTTTGAAACTGCCGGATGAGTTTTTCACGGGCATTTCGATAGTCAAAATGTTGATCCTGAGTATAGGAAACGGCTTTTCCGGAAAACAGATGCTGAAGGCCGCAAAGCTCCGAATCCTGCTGCGAAGACTCCGGAAGAAGGATTTCACGGGGAGATATTCGAATGATTTCATCCCGAATCACATCCTGGTTTTCGGATTGGGTCATCCGGAATGTCCCTGTCGAGATATCTAGATAGGACAGCCCGATATCCCGGTCCTGCCGACAAATGGCCAGTATGAAATTGTGGGTCTTTTCTGGCCAGTATGAAATTGTGGGTCTTTTCATCCAGAAGCGCATCTTCAACGATCATTCCCGGAGTGATTACGCGAACCACTTCGCGGCGGACCAATCCTTTGGCCAGTGATGCGTCTTCAGTCTGGTCACAAATTGCGACCTTAAAACCCTGATCAATCAGCCGTGCAATATAACCTTGGGCCGCCCGATAAGGAACGCCGCACATCGGAACTGGGAATTCATCGTTTTTATTTCGGGATGTTAATGCTATTTCCAAAATGGGCGATGCAACTTCCGCATCCTCAAAAAACATCTCATAAAAATCACCCATGCGATAAAACAGCAACGCATCGGGATGCTCGCTTTTTATCGCAAGATACTGTTTCATCATAGGGGTGGACTGGGATGAAAGCATTGGCGGACAAATCAGGTGTTTTCTACAGGAACCTCAGACTGAGGAGGATCTTGTTGCAGCGTTGGGCCCTGATATTTACTCAGTTCGCTCTTCAGGGCCGTTATGGTTTCCATCTGGGAATTGAGGGTTCCGTTTAAGCTCTTAATAATTTTATTATTTTTGAACCGAAAAGACAGGCCATAAAAATAGGAAATCAGAAGCCCGGCAAAAAAAGCCCCCAGAATCAGCTGTGCGTTTATGATCCCGACTGAAAAAGACCCGGCAATCCACAGGTTCATCTGAAGGTTGGCCGAAGTCGATAAATACCCCATGTTCTGATAAATAATCAGGCCTGAAAAGCCCAGTGCCGCAAGCAAGAGTGCAATTCGGATTTTTTTCATGGGTCACTCCTTTTATTGCCGTATTAATGTCTTCTGCTTTGGAATGCGAAGACGCAATCCGCGTCAGGTTAAATCGTTTGGCCCAGCTGTGAGAATAACGGTTTCAAAGAATCAAAAGTGGCTTTCAGATGCTCGGGAATGACGCGAATGTCTGCAAAAACGGTCAGGGCATTCGTGTCACCGAACCATCTGGGAACAACATGAAAATGCAGGTGTTCTTCGATACCGGCTCCGGCCACTTTGCCGAGATTGAGGCCAACATTAAAACCATCTGGATTCATGATTTCCTTCTCGATATGAATCGCTTTTTCAACGGTTACCAGAAGATCCCGCATTTCATTCCGAGAAAGCTCATCCAGCCGGGACAAATGCCGAATGGGTGCGACTAGAAGGTGACCGTTGATATACGGGTATTTATTCATGACCACAAGGGTGGTATCGCCTTTGTAAAGGGTCAGGTCATCATGAATTGTCAACGCACGACAAAACACACATCCGCTTTCTTTTTCAGCCTTGATATACTCAATGCGCCAGGGAGCCCACATGGTTTCCAAAATTACCGTCCTCTTGATATGAAAGCGCAAAGTTTAAGGAGCAAGCCTGCTCACAACCCAGCCAATAACCCATCGCCTCATTAACTAAAGATCAAGGTCAATGAGCCGCAACTTACGCTGTAAATGCCAAAAACTCAACATTTTTTTCCCCTGAGCGGAATGACTTCAAGGCTTCCCCAGAGGCCCATGTCTTTTCCGATAATGACCACCAGTCCGGACACTCCTGGGATGCATTTCCCGAAATGGATCGCGCTTGAGATATCTCTGGCCGATCGAACACGGTTACCCACGGCCGTTGCAACCGCATCGGCAAGCGCACAGGAGTCGGACATCACGCATACTGCATCGGCCTTTCCAAAACTCAGTGAATGTCCGACGGTCCCGGATGAGGTACACAGGGCAACCGGATGGGTGGTTGAATCCACCTTCAGCCCGATTTTCAGACTCAAAGGGGAGCCACCGGCATAAATTCCGACAATGACCGGCAACCGCGTTTTAAAAAACGTATCCCCACCGTTTTCTACAATGACTTCTTCTGAAACCTGAAGCAGGCCGCTGCCGACAGCTTCAGAAATGGCGCCGCCCGCGGCGCGCGCGCGCTGTTGCGGGAGCTGGCCCTGAAATGTGCCAGGGCATAAGGGTTTTCAGAAACTCAGGATATTGCTCGATATAGCTTTCCAGATGACCCCGATGGGTCAAAATCAACTCCCGGGTCATTGATTCCAGCGGAATCGATGCACTGACCATCAGATCGGTTTCCTCAACCGTAATCTGAAATATTGTCAGTCTGTTGCTATGAATAAGATTTCGATAGGATCGAAGCTGATTTTTCATATCACCCAAAATCCAGCCGATTTATAAAAACATCTGTTTCAATTTCAGTAATATCCATCACAAATTCAGCGAGGAAAATAATCAGCAAACCGGAAACTTGCTTCGGATATTCATGATGATATCCTTCAGCACCGTATTCCCAATGTCTTAATCAAGAATATATCCTGCGCAGTCTGGTTGATTCCCTCTGGAATCTCAGTAAAAATCCGGCTTCAACCAGCTTCCTGCATGGCAAGAATGAACGCCTTGTTATCTTTATTGGGTTTCGGTTACAAATCCTTTTTTTTCGAAAGCAAACTGAGGCAGATGATCTTTGTATCGCTGCTGTATGGATCTAATCATTGATAGACAGGAATTATTGAGAAAGATATCCACGAGTTCAGGATCGAATTGGGCGCCTGCTTCTTTTTCAATGTAGTAACAGACTTCGTTTTCACTCCATGCTTCTTTATAGTACCGTTTGGTACTTAGGGCATCATAGACATCTGCAAGGGCTACGATTCGGGCAAAAATCGGTATATCCTCCTTTTTTTTCCCATTTTTTAAGATGCTTTCTATTTTTTGAATAAGCGATTCATCAGCTGCATCAGGACAGTCTCCAAGCATTTTCTGAATATCCTCATCTATATGAGTGGCAATATTCACCTCTCCGGGATAGCCTTTTCCATCCCATCTCTCATGGTGGTTCAATGCCACTTCGCAAGCCATGTCATCAAATTTCGACTGGCGGTCTGAAAACAACTGCGCCCCCCAGATGGTGTGCAGTTTCATAACCATGAATTCACTTTTTTTCAATCGCCCCGGCTTTTGCAGGATACGGTCGATAATCGCAACCTTACCCACATCGTGAAGCATGGCTGCGCTCCGGAGAATATCCCGGTTTCTATCAATTTCCTTATTAGACACGGAATGTCTTTTTGCCCATCGCTCATAAAGTTCAACCGAATAAGCTCCGACGCGGTTCACATGAGGCCCTGTTTCTATTGGATCACGCATTTCAGCCGTTCGGATCATTCTGAGCAGCAGAGCGCGGGTCATCTGGGCGCGTTCCAAAGCAACAGCGGCAATACTGGCAAAGAGCATCATCATTTTTTCATCCTGATCGACAAAAGCAATAACATTTCTCCCCTCATCCTGAGCATTGATAATCTGCAGCACTCCCAAGACATCTCCGCTTCCAACCTTGAGAGGAATGGTCAGCATGGATCGGGTACGATAATCACCCTTCTGATCAAATTCTTTTCCGAATTCGTAAGTAGCTTCGGGTTCAATATTATAACCATCAAGGATATTTAGGGATCTTCCCTCGGTTGCCACATAACCGGCAATGGTTTTGTTATTAATCGGAACGCTAAATGTGGAATAAATCAGCTTCTCCCCTTTTCCCAGACGCCGCTGTAAGGTGTCATTCTGAGTGTAGGTAAAATGAAGATGATCTTCATTGCGGATATAAATAGACCCTGCGTCTGCATTGACAAACCTCCGGGCTTCGGTCAGGAGGTGTTCCATTAGAATATCCAAATCCTGAACCTGGTTCAATTTGATTCCCAGTTCCATCAGCGCATTCAATTTTTCTGTTTCACTTAACATGACATGCTCCTGAATAAAACAAAGATAACATTAATATTCTATGGTTTCAGAAATATTGTTGGATTATTTTCAGGAGTTGGTACTTCCGGGTCTGAAAATTTATTCATCAACGATATTGGACTGCCCTTTCATCACTTTCTATATACCGTCCTGCATAAGAGATCGCATTCCCTCATTTATTGCAATCTTCCTTTATTTCCAGTGACTCTGACAGTACGCTATTGTTGCAAGAATCGGAAGTTAATCCATGGAAAAGATGAGTGCAAATCATACTGGAAAGCTAAAAAGGTCGCTGGGTTGGTCGAAGATCTTCAGGACACTGGGCCAGAAAATATCGGTCCGTCATTCCGGCAATAAAATCCCGCACGATTTCAGCCGGTCGATGACCGTGAAGGTAGTCATCTGACATATCCTTTAGAAATCCCGAAAAAATCACTGATTTTCGATTCTCTTTTTCAATATCGGACAGGTACCGTTCGAACAGCAGATGAAACAGACTGCGAATAACAGCTGTATGGCTTTTTATCTCAGGACTCAAATAGATGCGCTCGAGATTGAAGGCTTTTAGAGATTCAAGGGCCTCGGAGACTTCAGGACTGAAGGCCGTGTAGGTGTTCTGAAAACTGTTTTGAATGATGTCTGTAACCAGGCGATAGACAATGGTTCCATTGGTGCTTCCAAGTACCTTGACGCTTTTGGGGGGAAGATCGGATCGCCGGATCATGTTCAGGCGAATGGCATCTTCAATGTCCCTGCCAATATAGCTGACGGTGTCTGCCATACGGACCACACACCCTTCAAGAGTCATAGGTGTCAGCCCAATGGCCGGATTATTTTGTTTTGTAGTCATTTCATTATCAAGCGTTTCAAAAGTCTTTGCTCGAAAGGGCTCGAGCCGCTGATTATGAATCTCGCCATCATGACAGAGAACGCCGTCCAACGTCTGAAGGCAAAGGTTCCAACCCTTTCCCTTACGTTCAACCCGATCCAGAAACTGGACGCTTTGAAGGTTGTGAAGAAAAGAGCCGACTCCGTTTGCCCGGCAGATTTCAGATAAAAACTTTTCGCCGTCATGGCCAAAAGGCGTATGGCCGATGTCATGACCCAGGGAGATGGCTTCAATCAGGTCTTCATTCAGGCCTAGAAATCTGCCGATGGTTCGAGCGATTTTGGAAACCAGTTGAACGTGAAGTACCCGGTGGGTGATGTGGTCATTCTGAACCAGATAAAAAACCTGGGTTTTGTCGATATAGCGGGTATAGGCAAGGGAGTGGAGAATCCGGTCTCCATCAATTGAAAACGACTGGCGAAAATCGGCGTCTTCATGCGGATCTGGAACACGCCGAATGCCATACTGACTGAATGCTCCAATCGGGCAGAGGTAATCCATCTCCCGCTGGTTTAATGCCTGCTGAACAACATGGGCAACAGAATCAGATTTCGCCATTTTCAATCATGGACTCCATCAGGTGAAAATAATCAATACCCGCCTGCCGGAAGCCTTCCTTGCCATATTTCATATTGGCTTCAATGACATAAAATTGACCATTGCATTGACAGATGTCAATTCCCACATCATCCCAGTGGCATTTCTGAGCCGTATAAAGGGCAAGATCCAGAGCAGCGCGTGGAACCGGATCAAGTTTAATGGTTCCGCCAACCGCCACATTGGAACGGAAATCACCCGCAGGCGCAATCCGCCAGTACGCATGAACCACTTGGTTCCCGATCACAACCACGCGAATGTCCCGATCTATGGGCAGATATTCCTGAATATAAGCTGTGGAAGTGATCAGGGTGTAGCGCTCCAGATCTTCTGGGGTCTGAATTCGAAAAACGCCCCTTCCCATCGCTGAACCTCTGGGGATTTTGGCTATAAATGGAAAATGAAAATGCTGGCAGATGGAGGCCATCTGCCGCTTTCCATAAAATACTCGGGTCAGCGGATGGGGAATACCCAAAATATTGTAAAGGGCGGTTTGCTTGATCTTGTCCTGAACATATTTATAGGTATGGTAACTCGGAAAGGTGGCAATACCTGCGGTATCCAAAAGATCGGCATAAAACGGCGACGGATAATAAACCTTTCGGCAACGGAGAATAAGCTCGGCTTCGGCTGAGGTGTAGTCGGCAAAATTTGGCTTAACGCCGATGGTGATGACATTTCGGCAAGATTTCAGGCGGGCTTCAAGGGCAACGGCTTTAATAGGTAGGGTCATGGATTCCTTATCCCTGCGGCGTAATCACAAACATATCCGAAGACACAGGCGCATTGGGCCAAAATTTATCGATATCCAGTTGAAAACCAGACCCGTCATCATTGTTGAAAACGAGCCTGGCAGGAATCCGGAAGTCTTCAACTTCTGTTTCTCCTTTAAAATCCACACGGTAGGCCAATTGGCCCTTAAGGGTAAATATCTCTATTCGCTGAACCCGCATTTGGGACTGATCCAGGTATATCTTTTCTATTTCGATTCCCTTCTCCCCCAATAGCGATAATATATAACCGCTTGGGGATCGTGCTGGAACCAATGTGCTCGACTGATATTTCCGAATAGGAATAACTCCGGAAATCAGCCTGATGAGGTCTCCTGCAGTCACGGGAATAGACACGAGTTTCTCCAGGTTGGGATCTTGAATCTCAGCTTGATAAAAACTATCCTGACTATAAGATAGCAGGTAAAACCGGTTGCCATCGGCTGCCATGCTGGCCACGGGAAATCCAGTGATTCCCTGTATCACAACTCGAATTTTGTCCGGCCGAGCGCCTGTCCAAGCCGATCGAACCACCTGAGTGCTGTCGCCTTTCCAGAGTTTTATCTTCCCCGTACCTTTGAAGGTCAAAAGATCCGCGTTAAGCTGACTGAGATTCAGCAAGATTCTGGTAACTTCCGGTGATTCCGGCAGATTGACAATCTGTGAAGGGGTTTGGCTTGGCATACAGCATCCGGTTACCAGTAAGGCAATAGCAAGCAGCCACGCAAAAGAAGCGTAACGCATAGCGTTTAAAACCCCCTTGTTTCAAGTTCCCGGATTTTTTCCTGCAAATCGGTTTTTTCGCTTTCTTTCTTCTCCAGCGCAAGACGATAATATTCCATTGCTTTTTGTGGAAGATTTAACTTCAGATAGGTATCTCCAATATGCTCCATGATCGTGGGATCATCCGTGGTCAGTTTTGCAGCTTTACCAAGACATTCTAGTGCGTTACGATAAAGTCCTTTTTTATAGTATACCCAGCCAAGGCTGTCGATAATATATCCGTCATCCGGCTTATAGATCAAGGCCTGCAGAATTAACTGCTCGGCTTCATCCAGATTTTGCCCCATATCCGCATAAGTATAGCCCAGATAATTGAGCGTACTGGGGTTTTTGGGATCCAGCTTGAGCGCTGTTTTCATGGCGTCTATAGAATCGGTTTTACGACCCATTTTATCAAAAATTACTCCGAGCCGAAAATAAAGCTGGTCATTTTCTGGATCCAGTTTCAGTCCTTGCCGAAGCTGTTCCACGGCGTTATCCAGAGCCCCGGTTTCTTCATAAAATGTGGCCAAGTACAGGCGAAAATCAGGGTTATCCGGAACTTTCTGGATGGCCGACTGGATAAAGTCTATGGCTTCAGAAATTTTTCCCTGCTCCTGGTACCAGAAAGAAACCTGGGCAACCGCTCCAGGATAAAACCTGGCGGACGAAGATATCTGCTTAAACTGAGCGATGGCTTTTTCTCTATCCCCCAGCCCTTCATAGGCAATACCCGCCACATAATGGATTTCAGAACTATCAGGCGCTGCGGTTAGCATGCCTTCCAGTATCAAAACAGCTTCAGAATATTTTTTCTGCTCGATATAGTACTGCAAAATACTTTTGATAACATTAGGCTCTGTCGTACTTTTCATCCCCAGCATGATGAAAATCGCCTGCGCTTTATCATTCTTTTCTTGATTGTGGTAAATAATTCCCAAGCCCATTAATGCACGAATATCACCCGGAGACGCTTTCAGAATATCCTGATAGGCGGTTTCGATGAGATCAGGCTTGTTCTGAAGTTGATACAGACGGATGAGTTCAAACCAGGGTTCTTCAAGATCGGGCTCGATTTCAAGCGTTTTTTGAAATGCTGCTTCAGCCCGGGGTAAATCACCTTGCTGAACATAAACTTTACCCAGATAAAAATATCCGGCATAGGATTCAGGAAATTTTTCAATCAGTACCGTATATACCCGTAAAGCATTTGACCAGTCTTCGGCATCCATATACAGATCACCCAGCAGCAAATATATATTCTGTTGCGTTGGGTCCATGGCAATTACACTTTCATAAGCACGGCGCGCTTCATCGATTTTATTCTGGTTCTGAGAGAGCCTGCCCAGAATGATGAGCGCATCCACATTATCGGGC
>JAPLJE010000617.1 GCA_026388755.1 Deltaproteobacteria bacterium
ATAAGGCCTTTAGTTTGGTTCCCAAGGGACGCCACGGCATTCACATCTGTATGGGGACCGCCTGCCATGTTCGCGGCGCAAAACGAGTTCTCGATACGGTGCAGGACATGACGGGGATTAAACCCGGCGAAACGGACCTGGAAATGAAGTTCAGCCTGGAGACCGTTAACTGCCTCGGCTGCTGTGCGTTGGGACCGGTGATGGAAATCGATGGGAAGACATACGGCAAGATGGTGCCAGGCGAGACCGCGGACGTATTAAAAAACTATGAGTAGGATAAAATTATGTCGAGGATAAATTCACCATCTGAATTGGAAGAATTCAGAAAGGGCATCCTGTCGAAGAGGGATCCGAATAAACCCTGTATTACGCTTTGTTCCGGGTCTGCCTGCCATGCTTCCGGCAGTGGAGAAGTGGCCGCAAGTCTTGAAGAAGAGATAAAAAAACAAGGCTTGAATGATAAAGTGGACATCAGAAGGACCGGTTGTCACGGTTTTTGTGAAAGGGGCCCGATAATCGTCATTCACCCCGATGAAATCTGTTATTTCCAAATAAAGCCCGATGACGTTCCGGATATTATCTCTCAGACGATCATAGAGAAGAAGGTCATAGAGCGGCTGCTCTATACCGACCCCAACACCAAAGAGAAAATCATCCATGAATCTGAAATCCCCTTTTACAAGAACCAGAAACGGCTTGTTTTCGGTTCCAACGGAAGTATCGATCCCAAGAGCATCGACGACTATCTGGCAATCGGCGGCTATTCCGCGTTAGCCAAGGCGTTTTCCGAAATGAGCGCCGAGCAGGTATTGGGGGAAGTTAAAAAGTCCAACCTCAGAGGCAGGGGCGGTGGCGGCTTTCCCGCAGGAAGAAAATGGGAAGGATCCCGCAATGCCCCGGAACCCATAAAATATGTGATCGTTAACGCCGATGAGGGAGATCCGGGTGCTTATATGGACAGGGCGCTGCTGGAAGGAAACCCGCATGCTATCCTCGATGGGTTGACCCTCGGCGCCTATGCCATCGGCTCCCACGAGGGCTATATTTACGTCCGTCAGGAATACCCCCTGGCGGTAGAGAATGTGCACATTGCGATCCGGCAGGTTGAGGCGTATGGGTTTTTGGGGAAAAACATCCTGGGTTCAGGCTTTGATTTCAAGGTGATTGTGCACCAGGGAGCCGGCGCGTTTGTCTGCGGGGAATCGACGGCTCTGATGACGGCATTGGAAGGCCGGGCCGGAGAGCCCAGGCCGAAATATGTCCGCTCCAACATCGTGGGCCTTTGGGGTAGACCCAGCGTACTGAATAATGTTGAGACATGGGCGAATGTGCCGCTGATCATCAATAAAGGTGCTGACTGGTTTACGCAATTCGGTACCGAAGGGAGCAAGGGCACCAAGATTTTCTCCCTGGTCGGCAAGATCACCAATACCGGCCTTGTGGAAGTGCCCATGGGCACGTATCTGAGAGATATCATCTTCAAGATCGGCGGCGGCATTCCGGGTGGCAGGCGATTCAAGGCCGTTCAGACCGGAGGACCGTCCGGAGGATGTATCCCCGAAGAACTGCTGGATCTGGAAGTGGGTTTTGATGAACTCACCCGGGCCGGTTCCATGATGGGTTCCGGCGGGATGATCGTTATGGATGAAGATACCTGCATGGTGGATGTCTCCCGGTACTTCATTGAATTTCTCACGGATGAATCGTGCGGCAAATGTACCCCCTGCCGTGAAGGCTTGCGGCAGATGCTCAAGATTCTGACGAACATCACCGAAGGAAAGGGGAAAGAGGGAGACATCGAGCTGTTGGAGGCCCTGTCCGAGACAGCCATTGAAGCTTCCCTTTGTGCTCTGGGCAAGAGCGCCCCGAATTCGTTTCTAAGCACGCTG
>JAPLJE010000014.1 GCA_026388755.1 Deltaproteobacteria bacterium
ACCTGTCTGGTCGCCGTGATAGGCAAGATTATTAAACGTGCCGTCCTCATGCCGGTAAAAGAACTCACTTTGCAACTTCAAATTGCGCTGGACAGGATTTCCGTCCGGTGCCCATTTCCAGATAAGACCTGCAATACCGAGGTTGCTTATACCCGTGAATGTATCTGTTCCTGTCACTCGGTCTTTGGCATCGGCATGGTAATAGGCAAGGCTTGTCAGCCACGAGTTGCTTTCGTCAACATCTCCGCCCGCTTTAACAAAGACGCTTTGTGCACCTACGCCATCATTCGTGGGTGTGGCCGGAAACTTGTCTCCGCGCAGTCCCTCTACGCCGAATTGTAAGAAATTATTGGTTGGCGCAGTCCAGCGGATTTGTACACCATCATCGCCAAGCTGGTTATTGAGCATGGCTCGGTAGGGCAACGGCGCATCCAGGAAATCCCAGGCGTGCTGATGCTGTTCGTTGAGATAACCGATACCGGAGAAGAAGCGGCCTGCCTTGGCTGTAAAACCCCACGGCAAGCTTGTCGTCTGGATAAAACCTTCTTCCACATCGACACTGCCTTCGGGCGAGTAGCTTAGAATCAATTGACCGTAAAGCGCTTGATCGATATTTGCGCTGAGGCTCACTTCGGACTCACCCAGCGAAAAACCTTGTGTGCCTAATTTGGTTGCATCATTTCCAAGGGCAAAGCCTGGGATGGTGGCATTATTCGGATCGTGGTCGAAATGGGCATAGGTACCCATCAGCGTGACACCAATCGCCGGATTGAAAGCGCCGACAGAAGCTGGTGCGCCTGTTTGTGCAGGTGTTGACACCATCGCTGGGGCTGATGCAATTGGTGCCGGTATCGGGGAATCAGATTTTAAAGGCTGAATAACAACTACGGTTTCGTTTGCCGCCGCTTGGCTGGCTTGGGTCTTGGGTGTGGCTTCTTTCGTGGCCTTGGCTTCGGCTTCTGAAACCTTCAAACGCTGTTCCAACTCCTTGATGCGTTTTGCGTCTTCAGCGTGTTGTTCTTCAAGATGTTTTATGGATTGTCGTATTTGGTATAAATCTTCGTCGGTTACGGCATAAGCCGGAGCCGGTAATAGTGCTCGTAGCGCCACGGCAAACGCGCAGACGCAGAGCATTCTTTTTAACTTCATGGGATTTTCCTTCCGTCAAAAGTTGCGTCGGTAAAAACACGTCCATCCTTTACGGGTGGATGTCTTTCGAGAAATTAAGCAACGGACAGAAGAGGGGGGCCTCGGGCTCCAAGCGTTCGAGAGATGTGCGCTGTGATGCACTGCACAGCAGGGAGAGGTATAACCCTTGCCCAGATAAAAGACGGCATGGGATGAGTGGGTGGCGTATTCGAGGCCATATGGCCGCCGATAGCACAGAAGCTGCAACTGCCATCATCATCCTGCTGAGCAAATATATGCTCTAATTGATGATGAACAACGTGATGCAACAACGCCGCCTGACCAAGTATGAGCAGCAGCACTATGCATGCGGTACGCCACCAGCGTGCCCGCTTAAAGCTGTCATTCCTTGAATTGTAGGGCGGATTAATACAAATCAACTTCATTTTTCCAGTGTCAGCATGATGTAACGCATGTATCATCAAAGATGATTTTTATCCCATATAATTGTATCTTTATAACACAATTTTTCAATTTTGTTTGTAAAATAGTGGAGCACTGAAACACTGGACAAAATGAACCATTTTGTCTAAGGGTTTCGTGACGGTGTTGTTTTATTCCATTAAAAATTGACAATTATTTCAAAAATATCATACAGGATCAATTCACAAATAATTCAATAGTATTGTTTAGATAACCGGACTCAAGAATAATGCAAGTATCGTTGACATTTCAAATATGATGATTTCGCAAAAAGTCGTCACACCGGTGAAAACCTCTGTCCAGTTTTTCTACATCAATCCTGAAACACTGGATTCCTGCTTTCGCCGGAATGGTGGAAAGAGTTAATTCCTGTTTTTTTGATGACAGCGTCCCCGCCGCTGGACTGACCCGGCGATGCGCATGAATTGCTTTGACTGACTCCATGACCGATGTTAAAGATTATTGTCATTGTTAGGTTTGTTATCACCTTAACGTATCTTGGAATGAAAACAAAGATGAAAGAGGTGAATCGTCATCTGGGGAAGATCTAACCATAACGGGAGGTACACGTGAAAAAAGCAAAATGGATGTTGGTTGTGCTGATGATCTGTTGTTTATTGGTAGGATGTGCCGAGGTGGGCCAGACGATAAAGACCTCTTCGTCGCCGGTCATGGACGGAATCATTTCCAAAGGTGAACTCCGGGTTGGTGTGTCCGGCGACATGCCGCCCATGAATCTGCTGACCAAAGAGGACAAGCTTATCGGGATGGATATCGACCTGGCTGCGATGATCGCGGAAGCCATGGGTGTTCGGCTGAATCTGCAGCGGATCGATTTTAACCGGCTTCTGCCGGCTCTTGAATCCGGCAGCATCGACATGATCGTCTCCAACATGACCATGACATCGGACCGTAATCTGCGAGCGGCGTTCGTGGGTCCCTATTTCACTTCAGGCAAGGCATTTCTCACCAAGCGCAGCAGCATAGCCCAGGCCAAGGGGCTTCCCGAAATCAACAGCCCGCAATTCACCTTTGTCGCCCTGAAGGGGTCCACCAGTGAATCAGCCACCCAGAACGACGCCATCCAGATGGTGATCGACGACAAGGCCGATGCCATGATTGCCGACTATCCCATCTGTCTCGTCGCGGTTTACAGCAATCCGGCGGCGGGCCTTCTCACCGTTATCACGCCAGTGACCTACGAGCCCATCGGCCTTGCCGTGCCCAAGGGCGACCCGCATCTGCTCAACTGGCTGGGAAATTTCATGAATAGCCTGGAGAAAGGCGGATACATGCATGATCTGAAGAAAAAGTGGTTTAATCAGATGGCCTGGCTGTCGCAGATGAAGTAATCATATTGGCAAAAGGGAGGGGATCAACCATGCGCCGGAGAAATGTTGTCTGCTTCTTGCTTTGTAGTATGATGACAGCCTGGCCGTTACTTGCGGCCGGAAAGGCTGTGAGGTGGTAGGGAAGTTATGGACACTTTCTTAAGAGTGGATTTATAATCCGTGAGGAGGTGTTCAATAGAAAGGTTCTACTCAACAATATTGTTATCCAAAACTGGAGTATTCAGAAGTCGGTTTTCTTAAGGATACCAAAAATAAGCATGAATAAAAATCTGGAATAAAATACTTTCTGATATATGCAAGTATCGTTGACTTTTGGAATATGGTCCTCGCTATTTTGGGAAGGTCACCCATTTGAAACAGCGATGAGCCATCCTTTCTTAGAAGCAATCCAATAATAAACAGCATTCCTTTAACCGGTCTTCTTTAACAATGATTTGATTCTGATCGGGAGCGAAATCTAAACCGAGAATACCGCATTATTGTTCAATTCAATTTCTTCAGAAGAGTTGTTTCCCGCAAGCGCATTTGAAAAAAGAGGAAACACCAGCGGGCGGGCCCCGAATGCCACTTCCTGAAGGGGCGTGCTGTACACCCGGCTGAGAAATGAAACATTCCATGGGGATTGGTGATTCGGAGGCTCCAAGCAGGTCCCGTCTTTTAGAAAATAAAACTGGTCCGCCAGAGAAATAGCCTGATTGGGATCATGCAGCACCGCTATTACCGTCAGCCCTTCCCGAACCAGCATTCGCAAAAGCTGCATCAGGTGGGCCTGAAAATGAAGATCCAGATGGGCTGTGGGTTCGTCCAGCATGATGATTTTCGGCTGCTGAGCAAGGACACGGGCAATCATCACCAGTTGCTGTTCACCGCCTGACAGTTCGGTAAACGGCCGCTGCCGCAAGTGCGAAATGCCGACCTGTTCCAGGGCCAACCGCGCCTGTTCCCGGTCCTCGGGTCCGGGCATGAGCCGAACGCGCGCGGCGCGTCCGGTCAGGACCACTTCTTCCACGGCAAAGGGAAACACCGGCCGGTGCTGCTGCGGTAAAAAGCCGACCAGCCGGGCTCTTTTTGCAGGCTTCATCCGGTGCAGGTCCTGCCCGTTCAGGCGTACACGGCCGGTGGAAGGCGTCTTTAAACCGGCCAGAATTCGCAGAAGTGTGGATTTGCCACTCCCGTTAGCACCCAGAAGCACTGCCAGCATTCCCTGCGGCACCTCCAGAAAGACATTTCTGAGGACGGTGCGTTTTCCATAATCATATCCGATGGTTTCAGCGGTCAGTGTTTGTTCCATCACAGATCCCATTCCGCACGGCTTTTTTTAAGCAGAA
>JAPLJE010000426.1 GCA_026388755.1 Deltaproteobacteria bacterium
CGGGAAACCATGATGGGCGCTCACATATTTCAGGCTTTTTTCCCGTTCCCGGCATTCTTCGATAAAAGTCAGGTGCGAAGCGATCCGCTCGAATATCCGGGCGTTGAGAAATGAGCGGGAGTTTTGGATCTGATCCGTAATCACATCCTTGAACTCTTTGTCTAGTTCGATTCCGAAACTGTTCCGGCAGGCAGCCATGGCAGCCAGGATGGTGGTTCCGGTTCCCAGAAACGGATCCAGAACCGTGTCTCCGTGTACCGAGTACATGTGAATTATCCGGTATGCCAGCTCCAGGGGGAAGGCCCCGCTTCGCTTTCGTACTTTATCATTATTCAGCTTCTGCGTTGTTCCCTTGAAATCCCAGATATCCGAAAACCATTTGTTCCGCTCTTCCCAGAAGTAGGCGCTTTCCTGGCGGGCTGTTTTTTCCGATGGCCTATCAAAACAGCGTTTGCCCCCTTTTCGAAACACCAGAATGAATTCATGCTCCAGAGTAATATAAGCCCCTGCCGGAAGCATGCCCGACCCCATGAATTTGTTAGGGGCATTGGTCTGCTTGCGCCACAATATCACGGGCAGCGCATCAAAGCCAATGCTCGTACAAAAGGAAAGAATCCGGGAATGGTTGGAAAAAAGCTGAAACTTATCATCAATGGTCCGCACGGCATCCCCGATATTGATGCAGAGAAACGCACCGTTCTTCAGCACGCGGTACATCTCAGTCCAGACGGCATCCAGCTCTTCGTGCATCAGGGAAAACGCCGTATTTCCCTCTCCATGGTTCAGCGCCTTTTTTACGGGATCGGAAAGTGATTTAAAGAGCTCATCCCACATCTGGATCATCGGGTAAGGCGGCGATGTCACCACCAGATCAATGGACTGATCCGGAATTTTGGAGAGTTTTCTGGCATTGCAAAACATAAATTGGTGTTCCGTGGTGATCACAGATTTACCCTTTCATTTAATTAAACATCAAAAACAACAACGGCTTCCCATCCAGTGGGAGTGTCGGTTACCTGAATGCGATGATAGGTTACGGCCTTGATTTCGTGATTCAGGCGATGTTGCGCGGCATTGAATGTGTCAACGCGAATTCTTGCGGATAACTGGAACTCAAGAATCTCCGTCACCTCGATTTCCTTTACCAGCAGATCCTTCCCGGTCCAGAAATAAAGAAGTTCCCGCAACCAGTTGACCATGAGATCCGGCCAGTCAGATCCGGATACCTGAATCGGATACTCGCAGCCGGATTTTACAAGGCTGATGTCGGCAATCAGATCGAAAAGGGCCAGCCCGGCATTTTCAAAAAGGGCTTTTAAATCCTTTCCAAACACCTGAATGCCGCAGTCCGCGGTCGGGTCCATTCTCCTATAAGTCATTTCCGGTCCTTGTGGCTGTTTGGGATCAAACCGATTCAAGATCGGCAAGCTGCTGATCAAACTGTTTTTTCCCTTCCTCGTAAGCAGCGGTGAGGGTCTCCATCTCGCCGAACAGGCATTCAATCCGCTCCTGGGAATGATGGATTTCCTGGGATAGTTTGACGATTCTGGGGCCGTCATTTTCTTGGGTTGCGGCCATCATCGCATCACTGGAATCCGCGACCCTGGCTTCATGGTGTTCGATGTCCTTTTCAATGGCGGAAAGACGGGTTTCCATGGGCTTCAAGGTTTTGGATCGGCGGGTAATGATCTCAGAGCGCAGTTTGCGGAGCTGTTTGGAAGACAGCCGATCCACAGAAGGTGTTTCCGAAGCTCTGGCTGTTTCCGGAACTTCATCCTCCCATCCGTTTTTCTCCAGAAACCGCTGATATCCGCCTTCACACCGTCCCGTCAAAACTATCGATGGCCTCAAGCAGCGCATCGCAGGACTCCATGTCCAGATGGTTGGTGGGTTCATCCAGCAGCAGCAGATTGACCGGCGTCACCAGAATCTTTCCCAGCATGACCCGGCTTTTCTCGCCGCCGGAAAGAACGGCAATTTTCTTTAAAGCGGTTTCGCCGCCGAACATCATGGCCCCACAGATGTTTCGGGCCAGTTGGCGGTCCACATGGGGATGGGAGTAAAGGATTTCTTCCTCGACGGTCCGGTTATCCACCAGCGACTGAATATTGGTTTGCTCAAAAACGCCTGCAGTAGTGGCTGGATGAAAAGTGATATCGCCTTTCTGGGGGGCCAGGGAGCCTGCCAGAAGCTTGAGCAGGGTGGTTTTGCCTTTGCCATTTTTCCCGATCACACAAATCCGATCTCCTGCCTGTATTGAAAAATCAAGGTCCTGAATGAGGGGCACCTGGGGATCAAAGCCAAAGCCGAGATTGCGGACCGTCAACACATGCTTGGCGGAAAAGGGCTGGGTTTGAAATGAAAATTCAAGATCTTTGACTTTGTCCAGTTTTTCCTGACGGGTCATTTTGGAGAGCGTTTTGATGCGGGATTGCACCATGTTGGCCAGCCTGGCCTTGGCCCGGAACCGCGATATGAATAGCTCGATCTCCTTGCGGCGTTTTTCATCATTCTGCCGGGTTTTTTCATACACTTCCTCATCCAGGGCAATCTGGGCATAGTATTTTCCGGTGTCTCCGGCGATCTTTCGGACTTTCCGGCGATGGATTCCCAGGGTATGGGTCACGATCTTGTCCATGAAACTGCGGTCATGGGTGATGAGCATCAACTCATGGGGCCAGTTGAGCAGAAATCGTTCAATCCATCGAATGGAGGTGATGTCCAGGTAGTTGGTGGGTTCATCCAGCAGCAGCAGATCCGGCTCCGAGACCAGAGCCTTTGTCAGATTCAGCCGGACCTGAAAGCCGCCGGAAAACGTTTCCGGAGGCTGCTGCATATCGGTAAGCGAAAACCCCAGTCCGGCCAGAATTTTTTCCGCTTTCCAGGAATGATCCTTTTCGCTGTCCGTCAGGCCGGTCATGGCCTCTTTCAGAACCGTCCGCATCGAAAAATCGATGTGCTGCTGAACATAGCCGATGCGGTAATTCTTCGGCGTTAACCGATACGGTAACTCTTCGGCGTCAGAATGTTTCCGGAATCCGGCTGATCCATGCCGGCAACCAACCGGAACAAGGTGGTTTTTCCGTGGCCGTTTCGGCCCACCAGGCCGATCCGCTCCCGTGAATTGAGTTTAAAGCTGATGCTGTCAAAGAGAACATATTTTCCAAAGCTTTTGGTAAGATTTTCAACACTGATCATGGGTAAACTTTCATATGGTTAGGCTGAAGACTGAACAACCAACCCCCCCCGAAACCTTCAGCCTTCAGCCTTCGACCTGTTTTTATCTGGGGTATCCGGTGATTTCCCGGATCCGTTTGTAAAAGGGTTTGAGTTTGCGGTACATTTTTTTATAGATATCCCGGTAAATGGCTTCATACAGCAGGTGCACATTCATGTCCGGTTCGAAGACTTCCCCGACATGGGTCATGGCCTTGACCGCCGATGGAAAATCGCTGTGAAACCCCAGTCCCACGGCGGCGTCGATGGCAGCTCCCAGGCCCGAAGTTTCATACAACCGGGGTCTGGCAGCCGGCAGGCCGAAAACATCCGCCGTGATCTGCATGGCGCACCGGCTCTGGGAGCCTCCGCCGGAGACGCGAAGACTGGTGATGGGGATATGGGTTTTTTTCTCAATGCGCTCCTTTCCTTCCCGCAACGCATAGGCCAGGCCTTCCAAGATCGAGCGGTAAAGGTGAGCCCGGGAATGGACATCTCCGAAGCCGATAATGGCGCCTTTTGCTTCTGGACCGGGCAGTTTGACTCCCGGGGTCCAGTATGGCTGTAAAATAAGGCCCATGGCTCCCGGAGGCACGGCTTCGACCAGCTTTTCAAAGAGCGCCTCGGGCGCAAGCCCCAGTTCCGCGGCCTGCTGAAGTTCCGGGTACCCGAATTCTTCCTTGAACCAGCTCACCATCCAGTATCCCCGGTAAATCTGGACCTCCAGGGTATGAAACCCGGGAATAGCCGCCGGATAGGGGGGAAGCAGGGGAATGGCCTCCACATATTTCTTGTGGGTGACGTTGATAGTCGCGGTGGTGCCATAACTGAGACAGCCGATGGAAGGCTCCAGGCTTCCCGAGCCGATGACTTCACATGCCTTGTCGGCAGCAGCGGCAATAACCGGAAGCCCAGAGGGAATGCCGGTAGCTTCTGCCGCCGCAGGGGTGATTTGGCCAAGAGGCTGGGTGGCGGGAACGAGCCCCGGAAGAACCACCGGGTCCATGGGAACGCAAAGCCACTTCCAGTCCCAGTTCAGCAAAGTCTCGGTAGCGAAGTTTCATGGCTCCCGTATGGGTTCCCGCGTCGAAGAAGATGTGCTCGTCTTGCGTGAGCAGCTGATCGACATAGACGGCCATGTTGTAGAGATTGCCGAAGGGGGGCATCG
>JAPLJE010000504.1 GCA_026388755.1 Deltaproteobacteria bacterium
AAGATTCGGAACCAGGATCAGAATGGGTTTGTTCAATGGCCGCTGCTTGACAGCAAACACCTTTTCAACAGCGGCGGGGTTGGAAGCATCCACCGCCAGTCCGTAAAGACTGGTTGTTGGAAAAACCACAACCCCGCCGCTGCAAATGATCCGTGCTGCCTCCAGAATGGCGTCCTCGCGTGGATGTCCGGGGTCAATCTGACGAATCTTAATTTCGGGATTCAATTTTTTTGGCTTTTTCTTCCACCCCGGATGCCATCTCGGCCTTGTAGGATTCCAAAAGCATGCTCAGGCGGGAATCGGAAATGGCCAATATCTGAACCGCCAGAATCCCGGCATTCTTTGCCCCGGGCTTACCGATGGAGACGGTTGCCACGGGGATGCCAGGAGGCATCTGAACCGTTGACAGCAGGGAATCAAAACCCTGAAGACATGAGGAGTCAATAGGAACCCCGATAACCGGAAGCGTGGTATGGGCCGCCATGACCCCTGCAAGATGTGCGGCATGACCGGCACCCGCAATAATGACCTTGATGCCGCGTTTGATCGCCGATCCGGCAAATTCGGCTGCTCTTGCAGGGCTGCGGTGTGCAGATGCAACCGTCATTTCGTAAGGCACGCCGAATTTATTCAGGATAACCGCGGCCTCTTCCATGACAGATATATCCGAGTCGCTACCCATGACGATTCCGACCTGAGGAGCGGTTTCAAGTCTTCTGAGGGCTTTTTGTCCGATGTCCCTGCGATAATGTGCCCCTTCCCAGGTGATTTTGGAAACCGCCTGATAAGCCGTTGCAATGGCTTCTTTTATTGAATTGCCAAGCGCCGTGACACCGAGCACCCTTCCGCCATTGTTAAAAACGGATCCATCTACTAAGGCAGTTCCAGAATGAAACACGATGACATTCTTAATCTTTCGTGCATCCTCAAGGCCGGAAATGGGAAATCTTTTGGAATATACGCCCGGATAGCCTCCAGAAGCCATCACCACGCATACCGATGCCCTTTCGTCAATATCGAGCTTGCATTTGTCGAGCCTGCCCTCGATAACGGCCTCCATGATATCAATAATGTCGTTTTTCAGTCGGATCAACAGGGGCTGAGTTTCAGGGTCGCCAAAACGGGCATTGAATTCCAGCACCTTGATCTTGTCGTTATTAAGCATCAGGCCGGCGTAAAGCACTCCCTTGTATGGGCGCCCCTCGGCTGCCATGGCATTCACCGTTGGTATCATGACCTCTGCCATGATTCTTCGGTGAAGATATTCATCCACCACCGGCGCCGGAGAATAGGCACCCATGCCGCCGGTATTGGGACCTTCATCATTATCGAATACCGCTTTATGATCCTGGGAAGTCGGCAGTGCTAGAACGGTTTTTCCATCGGTAAACGCTAAAAATGAAGCTTCTTCACCGGTCAGGAATTCTTCGACAATCACCTTTTTCCCGGCTTCGCCAAAAGCCAGATCCAACATGATGAGCTTAAGGGCGTCAAGCGCTTCAGCCACGGTCTGACAGATTATAACCCCTTTTCCGGCAGCCAGACCATCGGCCTTGACAACCACAGGAAAAGTTGCTTTCTTGATATATGCTACCGCTTTTTCATGCCGGGTAAAGGCTTTGCTTTCCGCTGTCGGAATTCCGTATTTATTCATCAGGGATTTGGCAAAGGATTTGCTGTATTCGATTTCAGCAGCCTTTCGCGTTGCCCCAAATATTTTAAGCCCTTTTTTCTGAAAGATATCCACGATGCCCATATAAAGCGGGGTTTCCGGACCCACAACCGTTAAATCGATAGCTTCTTTTTTGGCAAACTGAACCAGCTTTTCGATTTCAACCGCTCCGATGGGAACACAAGTAGCCAAATCAGAAATGCCGGCATTTCCAGGTGCGCAGAAGATTTTTTTGACCCGCTTACTTTGTGAAATTTTCCAAACCAGGGCGTGTTCCCTGCCCCCAGAGCCGATGACCAGAATCTTCATGGATATCCCTCCTTAAATAAAAATGGTTTTCACTGTGACGCCCACCAATATAATATGAGTTATCACATTTCCAATCCTGTCTGCAACGATCTTTTCGTTAAAGATGAAAGAATTGTATGCAAAACTGTTCAGCCGTTTGTTTGTCCGCTTTCACCAAATATCAGATTCTGGAATATGATTTGTTCTGGAATTTAATTTGCAACTTAATGATTCTTGTCTTATAATAAAAGGCTTTATAAATTTTTCTGAATTATCAGTTTTCCAACACACAAAGAACAGGAATACCCATTTGTTATGAAATCAGTAATGAAAAATGAACACATTCGAAACATTGCCATCATTGCCCATGTTGATCATGGGAAAACCACCCTGGTAGACGCCATGTTCCGGCAATGCGGACTGTTTCGCGAAAATCAGGATGTAAACGACCGCATCATGGACAACATGGATCTGGAGCGGGAACGCGGAATCACCATTGCCGCCAAGAACTGCTCGGTCATCTGGAAAGGGGTTAAAATCAACATTATCGACACCCCCGGACATGCCGATTTCGGGGGCGAGGTGGAGCGTGCTCTGTCCATGGCAGACGGCGCCCTGCTCCTGGTGGATGCTTCCGAAGGACCGTTGCCGCAGACTCGATTTGTTCTGAAAAAAACCTTCGAGGCCGGCCTTCCAGTTGTTGTGGTCGTCAACAAGATCGACCGAAAAGACGCCAGACCCGTGGAGATTCTGGATGAAATCTACGACCTGTTTATTGACCTGGACGCTGCCGAGGACCAGCTTGATTTTCCCCTGATGTATGCCATCGGCCGTGAAGGAATTGCTCAGGCATCTCTTGACGAAAAAGGCGCCAATCTCCATCCGCTTTTCGATATGATTGTCGATTTCATCCCCGCTCCGACATACGATCCTGAAGAGCCTTTTCAGATGCTGGTATCGGATCTGGGATATTCGGATTATCTGGGTAGGCTGGCCATCGGAAAAATTGTCAACGGCAGGGTCAGATCGAATGACAGCCTGGTTTGCATCGATGACCAGGCCAGACAAAATCCCCTTAAGGTCACTCGGCTTCAGACTTATCAGGGCCTGACCTTCTGCGAGGCCACCGAGGTCGAGCCCGGGGACATCATCGTGCTGTCGGGTATCGAAGACGTCAAAATCGGCGATACGATCTGTAACCGTAGCTATCCCAAAGCGTTGAAACGCATTACCGTGGATGAACCCACCGTATCCATGGAATTCGGCATCAACAACTCGCCTTTCAGCGGCAAGGAAGGCAAATATGTTCAGTCCAGCAAAATCCGGGAGCGACTATTCAAGGAAACCCTGATGAATGTGGGGATCAAGGTCGAGGAGACCGAAAACAAGGAGATATTTACCGTTAAAGGCCGCGGTGAATTTCAGATGGCTATTCTGATTGAAACCATGCGCCGGGAAGGTTTCGAGCTGTGCGTGGGCAGACCCAAGGTAATCTTCAAATTCAAGAACGGCAAGCAGCTTGAACCCATCGAACGGTTTTTTGTGGACTGCGAGGAAAGTTTTATGGGGATTGTCACGGAAAAGCTCTCCAACCGGAAAGGGAAAATGATTAACCTGGCCAACAACGGTAAGGGCCGGGTTCGAATCGAATTCAGCGTTCCCTCCAGGTCACTGATCGGATACCGGGACGAATTTCTGACCGACACCAAGGGAACCGGCATCATGAATTCGTATTTTTCCGGATACGAAGCATACAGAGGGGATTTTCCCTCCCGGTTTACCGGCTCCATTGTCTCGGACAGACAAGGGGTTGCCGTGCCTTACGCCCTGTTCAATCTGGAACCCAGGGGTCAGCTTTGTGTGGTTGCGGGAACGCCGGTTTATGAAGGCATGATCGTCGGCGAGCATAACCGGGACAACGACATCAATGTCAATGCCTGCAAGGAAAAGAAGCTGACCAATATGCGGGCTTCCGGAAAGGACGATCATGTGCTGCTCTCGCCGGTAAAGCCCATGACGCTTGAGCGTGCCATTCATTTTATTCGGGACGATGAGCTGGTCGAGGTCACCCCCAAATCCATCCGGCTGAGAAAAACCATCCTGGATGCCCATAAGCGGCACACGATCCGGGCGGCAAAACTTAAAGAAACGGATTAAGAAATAGACTGAAGACTGATGGATAGAGGCCGTGTTTTAAGAGATACTGTTCCTGAGCCGCATGGCAATATCAAATCGCCGGGTCAAAAATGCGGCGCAGGCCATCAGCCAGACCGCTTCCGGTGTCTTTAGAAGGGAGCAGGAACGCCTGGCATGATCCAGCATCAGCGGGTAATCGGTCGCATGATAAGCAGCCAGAGATAGTTCCCGGTAAGAGTTGGCGGCTTCTTCGATATCGGCTTGCCAAAAACATCGACCAGCATCCCAATGTCGGCCTTGCACCGGTGACATTGCCGCTTTCCGGCGTATCGCGCATTACAGACAGGGCAGCGTTCCATAAAAACATCCTTTGGCAATAGGGCTATGGGTTTGACAATTGTATATGACACCGATTCTCTATAGCCTTTTGCCTATTTTTCATCCGATATAAAAGAGAATTTCCTCAAGTTCCTTGGCAAATGCCCTGGCGTCCTCCAAACGATTGTCTCTGGCCGCATCCTGAATGTCTTCCATGAGATTGACCATTTCATCACGATCCTCGGGAGGTGCTTCATCCAGTTTGCCCGCAGCCTTGCTGAGTATCGTTTCGATATCGGACGGCAAAGGCTCCCCGGAAGCGCCGTCTGCCGGATCGGATTGAAATACATTCTCCGGCTCAATCCACAAATCATCGACGCGCTGTCTGAATTGAGTGATTTCGGTATCGCTGAACCGGCCGATGGCGTTTTCAATGACACCCTCAATCTTTTTACCCGTTGCCTTCTCAACAGCCTGCATCTTGAGGATGCCATTTAAATGTCAAGGGCATGGGGCTGTTCACCCTGATATACAGTAACCTCTACCTGCTCCTGATTATCATAAACAGTGCAAAATGCATCGCCGCGGCTGGTGGGCAGTTTGGTATTCCGCCGAATCAGCGGCACATACAAATATGGGGTTGGAATGCCGTCGATCTCTCCCAGAGCGGATGTCCCAAAGGAATAGGGGGTGATATCCAGCAGCACGCTGGATGAATCGAGTCCCATTTCGCGTCCGGCCTGGATGGCGGCCCCCAGCGCAACGCAGAGATCGGGATCGATCTCTCCATGAGGCATCTGACCGAATTTTTCTTCAAGCATCAGGGAAATTTCAGGAATCCGGGTGGACCCGCCAACCAGAATGATCTTGTCAATGGCTGACGGCAGCATTGCCGCATCTTCAAGGGCTTTGGTAACAGAATCCATGGTCCGCGAAAGATCATCCTCTATCATCTC
>JAPLJE010000473.1:0-2432 GCA_026388755.1 Deltaproteobacteria bacterium
CAGACCCGTTTGAAAGCCGGCTCTGGCGGCGTTTTTCCGAAAGGTTTTCGGGGCGGTCATCAGCATTCCCCACGAAGCGGCCAGTGCGGCGCTGTCCCACACACGGCCCAGGGTTTTTGCCAGCACAAACGGCATCCGGCTTTGCACATCCGGCGTTTTTCCGGCCCATTCCATCAAATGCATGCCAAAGGAGAGGCGATTGTCTTCGGCGGCTTCCTGAATGTGATCCGGAATATCCGGAATCAGACCCAGCCGGTCCGCCAGCAGCGTAAAAATCTGCGAGGCTTCCAAACAATGTTCCGGCGGTTTGACCACGGGTCTTCGCAACTGAAAAAAAACATCCGGAAATGTCCAGGGGAAAAAAGTGCCGTCCCAGGCTTCATAATAGGATCGGCAAGGCAGCACATAATGAGCCCGTCGCGCGGTTTCGCTCATGACCACGTCGTTGACCACCAGAAGATCCAACCGGTCAAACGCCTTTTCAAATGCCTGGGTGTCGGCATAGGATCGGAGCGGGTTGCAGGCGCTGACCAGAACGGCCCGAAGGCGATCCGGACGGTCGGTCAGAATTTCCTCGGGCATGACATTGGGGGGGAAAGACCCGGCCGCGGCCGGCGGCATGGCGGTTTCAACTGTCCGCCAGATCTCGGGATTGCGTTCATCCGCATGAAATCCCATGGGCATGACCATGCCGGGGATGACGTTCCCGCCCCGAACGCAGAAAATGCCGCAGATGGCTCCCAGAATATTCATCAGATAGGAGTTCAGCGTGCTGTGGCGTCCCATATAAATCCCCAGATCCGGATGCATGCACCATTGCTTTGTCGTCATCAGGCGGCACACCTGGTGAACCAGGGCATAGTCGAGCTGGCAAACATCAAGGGCCGTGCGGCTGTCGAAATCAACGAACCAGGGTTTGATCCGCTGCCAGTCAGCCATGTTTTGCGTGATATAGCCGGATGCTTCCCATCCTTCATTGACGATGATGGCGATCATTGCCTTGGCAAGAAGGGCGTCGGTGCCGGGTCGTACCGCAAGATGAATGTCGGCAATGGCGGCTGTTTCACTTTTTCTGGGGTCGATCACCACAAGGAGTCGATTCGGGTCTTTACTGAATCCGGTGAGCGTTTTGCGGGCCTGTGGCATCTGGTGACTCATCATGCCGTTCCAGCCCCAGCCAACCAGCATTTCGGCGGCATGCTCATCCGGTATGGCGATGTTGTACTGCTTGCCCAGCATGCGTCCCAATACCCACCAGATACCGCTGAACTCCTGGCCTGCGGACGAATAATAATACTGGGAGCCCATGGCCCGAAGCAGGCTGATGCCGAACGAGGCTTCAAAATGACCGCCCTGGGAGCTGCCGCCCATGTATGCCAGGCATTTCGGGCCATATTGATCAACCAGATTCCGCAGTTTACCTGCGATTTCATCAGCGGCCTGATTCCAGGATATTTCCTGGAATCCTTTCCCCGAGCGTTTCAGTGGAACGGTCAGTCGATCCTTGGGATACTGGTGATAGAGAATATTCAGTCCTTTCCGGCAGACATAGCCCTGACTCCGCGGGTTGTCTTTGTCGGGCCGGACCCGAATGATCCGGTCATTGTCAACCAGGACTTCCAGTCCGCAGTTCTGGGCGCATAATACGCATCCGGTTTTATGCCAGGTTTCCATACAGCCTCCACTTTAAAAAGGGGACAGGGACAGGAAATTAGGGGGCAGGGTGCAGGAAGAAACCCTGCTCCCTGCCCCCTAATTTTTATGGTCATTCAAAGGATATTTTGCTGTCAAGCCCCATTTTTCGTAACTTCATCCCGCAGCACCCGCCGGAGAACCTTGCCCACCGGGGAGGTAGGCAGGCTTTCCCGGAATTCGATGGATCGAGGGCGCTTGTATCCAGCCAGTTTGTCCTTACAGAAATCCATGATTTCCGCATCGGTTACGGTTTCTCCAGGCAGAAGCTGGATAAAGGCCTTGACCGATTCACCTCTGTGGGGATCGGGTATGCCTACCACGGCCACGTTTGCGATCTTGGGATGGGTGTAGAGAACTTCTTCGACTTCCCGGGGGTAGCAGTTAAACCCGCCAACCAGTATCAGATCTTTTTTCCGGTCCGTGATGATGATATAACCGTCCGAATCAATGTGGCCAACATCGCCGGTCAGAAAATATCGCCGTCCTTCAATTTCCCGGAAAACAGCCGAATTTTCAAGGGGTTTATTCCAGTATCCGGCCATGACCTGAGGTCCGCTGATTGCTATTTCTCCATCCTCGCCCTGGGCCAGTTCCGTTAAACCAGTTTTGGAATCAACGATTTTGACATCCGTGTTGGGCATTGGAAAACCGACAGAGCCGAATTGCCGATCCGTGGTGTTGGTGGGATTGAGAGAAGCGACCGGCGCTGTTTCACTGAGGCCGTACCCTTCAAAAAT
>JAPLJE010000473.1:2467-7565 GCA_026388755.1 Deltaproteobacteria bacterium
AACCGCAGCATTTAATGGATGTGAGATCATACTGATCCAGCAGGGGATGGTTGGTAAAGGCGATATATATGGTGGGAACGGCAATGACCAGTGTGGTTTTGTATTTCTGGACGGCTTTCAGCACCTCGGTGAATGGGGGGATTCCGGCCCTTGGATCCGGAATGCAGACCAGACTGCTGGCGCTGGCGCAGGACCCTATAAGGCAAAGGGTCAGGCCGAAACTGTGGTACCAGGGCAGCACGCCCAGATAACAGTGAAATCCGCCGAAACGGATCTTTTCGGGTGGACCGCCGGGTTCATGAGGAATTCGTATCCAGTCAAAGACGGCCATGATATCAAAAACAAAATTGGCATGGGTCAGGGGAGCGCCTTTTGGAACGCCGGTGGTGCCGCCCCTATAGATGATGAGTGCCAGGTCCTCGGTAGGGTTGATCTCAACGCGGGGTGCTTGAGGCGATGCCGCGGACACGACATCGTCAAAAAAAAGATGACCCGGGGTGTAACTGCCTGCCTTGGGGATCTTTCCCAGCAAGCTGCCCAAAAAACCCTTCAATGCCGGCAGGTAGGATTTGACGTTGCAGATGACAACCGTTTCAACGTCAGTTCCTTCAATGGCCTTGACCGCAGTTGGATAAAACTGTGGATGATCCATGACAAATACCATTTTGGTGCCGGCATCCTTGAGCTGGTAATTCAACTCACTGGCCGTGTAGACCGGGTTACAGGTCACGCAGACTGCCCCTACCTTCAGTATCCCAAAAAAAATCGCAGGATAATGGGGGAGATTGGGAAGGAAAATCGCCACCCGGTCTCCTTTTCCGATGCCTTTGGAAGCAAGGAAACTGGCCAGGCGATCTGCCGTATCCTTGACCTGGGCATAGGAGCGCTTTCCATCGCTGAAAATCGTGTATGTCTGGTTGGGGAAATCGCGGGCAGCATCATCCAGAAAGGAAAACAGGGGTTTTTCAAAACCGGAAATCTCGCGTAGAACGTCTTTTGGCCATCGGGTCGTGGGCCAGGGGGGTAGTGCCATAGGGTCAGCCTCCTGTTCTGCGTTGTGAAAAGATGGTTAGGGGTCCAATAATTTCTGAAGAAAAGATTTTTCAGGTTGCGGTGTCTGTAAATCCGGATCAAAAATATATCCGACTGATCTTAAACTTCTAAAATATCGCGGTTTTCGGGGGTTCTCCTCAAAATATTTGCGGAGACGGACAATAAAATTATCAACGGTTCGCGTTGTGGTTTCGCGGGTATAACCCCACCCGATTTCCAGAAGCCTGTCCCGTGACAGGGGCTTGCCCTTGTTGGCGATAAACAGTTTGAGAAGCTTTATTTCCTGTTCGGTGAGATGAATGATTCCTTTGGTGGTGTTGGCAGAGGCGGTTTCAAAGTCGATCCGGTTATTGCCAAACTCGAAAACTCTGGGAAGAGATGAAAAAACGGACGCTGCTTCAGATGACTGCTGCTGATTCCAGGATGAGCGGGTCAGCAGCCGTTCGATTCTCAGCAGGAATTCCTCAAGATCAAAGGGTTTGCTCAGATAGTCATCCACGCCGAAAGACAGCCCTTTAACCTTGTCTTCGGATGCGGATTTGGCTGAAAGGATAAGAATGGGCAGTTGTTCGTCCACAAACCGAATATTCTGCAGCACGGAGAGACCGTCGATGCCTGGAAGCATGATGTCCAGCACAATCAGGCTGGGTCGCCATTCCTTCCATTGCTGAAGTCCGGCGAATCCGTTGGCGGCGATTCGGACGGAATATCCCTGAAGCGAAAGGTTGAGTTTTAACCCTTCAGCAATATGTTCATCATCTTCGATGACCAGAATGCGATATTTCCCGGTTGTTTCCATATTGATTCATGTAAAGAAAGGCATTTCAGGCAGAGGCTTTATACGGCAGGATTACCGTAAAAACCGTGCCTTTTCCGATTCCCGGACTTTTTGCGATGATTTTTCCCTTGTGAATCCGGACGATGGTATCCACGAGATACAGGCCAAGCCCGCTTCCCCTGGCGGTCATGTCATCAGACTTTCCTACCTGATAGAACTTGCGAAATATCTTCCTGATTTCTGATTTATCTATCCCAATGCCGTTATCGGTAAAATGAAGGTACAGTTTATTCGATCGATGCTCAATTGTGATGTCAATTTCAGGTATATCAGACGTATTGTATTTTACGGCATTGGTCAAGAGATTCATCATCAGCATTTCAAATAATGATGTGTTAAGCCGGTATTCATACGACTTGCCGGAGGGATGATGGAAATGAATCCGGCTTTTTCTAAACTGATCTGTGTGGTTGTGGAGAAACCGTTCGATTTCAGTTACGATGTTCAGGGTGAGAATCTCCCCGCCATAGCTCCGGCTTTCAATTTTGGCGATGTTCAGAATCCGGTTGATGGTGTTCGACAAACGGGCCACATCCTGGGTCATGTAGCGGATGTATTTGATCTGATCCTCGTTGTAGCGTTGATATTTTAATGCCGTATCCAGATACAATCTTAACGAGGTTACCGGTGTTTTCAGCTCATGGGTGAAATTGTTGATGAAATTCTGCTGAAGCCGGTAGAGTTGATATATTTTTTGCTGATAGACAAAGATGATGAGTATTCCGATTAAAATGATGCCAACCAGAAGCGAAAGCACAAGAATCACGATCCAGGTGCGGGATTCCAGAACCTGTCTCCGATCCAGGTCGAACCGCTGGAGCATGTCCGAAAGAACCGTATTCACTTCCATATACCAGTAGATATATAGAAAAAGGGATACAGCCAGCGCTACTGTGGAAAGAATGAAGATGAATATGGGGTGAAGATACCATCTGGATTGAGACATTATTTCAACTGTCAGAAATGTTGGGGGTTATTCTTGGTATTTGCAACTTCCTATAATAGCCGCTTGATGATGTCAACCTGCATTTCAGACGGGAACGTTCGGCGGTTTTTGTAAAACTTTTGTAACCTGTCAAATTCATTCTGTTATTTCAGTTCATGAATCATTACAATACAAAAACATGGAATGAGCCGATTTGATACGGGTCGTCAACGATAATCTATGGGCAACTTGTCGAAAGGACTCCGATACGCTCAAATACCTGCCTTGCCCAGTTCGTGGGTGTATATCCTTGTTGCTGTGCCTTTTGAATACCACCCTGCTTTCAACCACACTGCTGATCATTGCGTTATTCAAGTTCGTGATTCCCGTCGGAATTTGGCGAAAGTGCTGCGACACGGTCATTAACTGGATTGCCGGATCCTGGATAGCGATCAATAACTGGAACATTCGGCTGACAAACCCTGCCCGGTGGGACGTTCAGGGAGTTGATGCGCTTGATAAAAAAGGATGGTACATGGTCGTGGCCAACCATCAATCCTGGCTGGATATTCTGGTGCTACAGAAGATTTTTCATAGAAAGATACCATTTTTGAAGTTTTTTTTAAAAAAAGAGCTGATCTGGGTTCCTTTTCTGGGTCTGGCATGGTGGGCGCTGGATTTTCCATTCATGAAACGATATACTAAATCCTTTTTGAAAAAACATCCGCATCTGAAAGGAAAGGATCTGGAAATCACTCAAAAAGCCTGTGAAAAATTTAAAACCATGCCTGTTTCGGTCATGAATTTTCTGGAAGGTACCCGTTTTACACCCGAGAAGCACCGCAGACAGCAGTCGCCTTTCGTTCATCTGCTGAAACCCAAAGCCGGCGGAATTGCTTTTGTCCTGGCAGCCATGGGAGAGCAGATGCATCAGATGCTGAATGTAACCATTGCCTATCCGGATGGCGCCAGAAATTTCTGGCAGTTTCTCTGCGGGAATGTCAGAGAAATCCGGGTGCGTGTGGAATCGCGCCCAATTGATCCGGAGCTGGTCGGAGACTATTTTACGAACAAGAAGTTTCGCGTTACGTTTCAGAATCACCTGAACGTGATGTGGGCAGAAAAAGATGCCCTGCTTGCCACCTTGATGTATCAGCCCGTTGCGTCTCATGTCCCTGCATCCGAAGCGGAGAATGCCGAAGGCCTTGATGTCTGCCGACAGTGTCCGGATATGCTTCAATCCTGATGCTATCATTGACATCACGATCCGTTGTCGGCAGGAAAGCCAGGCGTCTTGAAGGGCCAGTGGATTTTTCCTGATTGACAATGTGTGATATTTTGTCTATCGTATACTTAACAGCACTCTTCTGGTCGTTCTCAACACAATATCGAGATTTGCTTGGCACTTTCATACGAACAGACCCTGACAACAACAAAAGGATCAAACCATGCGTTTTCATAACAGACGGAATGCGTTGATCGCTGGCTGCCTGTGGCTCTGCATTTTGATATTATCAGCCTGTTCCATGCCTGGCCAGCGGGTTGAACCGCCGCGGATTACCCTTTCTTCCATTAAGATTCAGGATATAAACCTTTTTGAAGCCGTTCTTCATATAGAGGTGCGGGTCGTAAACCCACAGGACGCATCCTATGAAATTAAAGGCATAGATTGCGTGCTGGACCTGGACCAGGTCAAACTGGCATCAGGCGTTTCCAATACGCCGACCCATATCCCTTCGCTTGAATCCGCCGTTATTCCCTTGACCATTTATTCTTCGGTCGAAGACATGGCAAAATGTTTAAAAGAACTTAAAGGCAAAGATAAAATCAATTATAATATCAAGGGAAAACTGCATCTTGCCGGAGGTTTTTTAAAACCGTCCATGATCGCGTTCAATACTGATGGCCAGATTTCTCTGCAGGGGTTGAAAGACTTGAAATTATGACCCCGTCGATGCTGGGCTCGAATTCGTGTCTTTCTGACTGATCAGCTGTTTTACAGCCTCCAGCAGCGGAGACGTCAGTGGACGCCACTTGGGTTTTATCGCCTTGTCTTCCAGCCATTCAAATTCTACAGCTTCCAGCCGTTCCGGAATCACTCGCTCCCCTTGCTGGCCGTATGTTGTTTGCGGATAATACTCTATCCAGAGCATCCGGGAAGGATCAATGTTGAAGTCATTTGTCACGCAGGTTGCGATGTGGCTCGTGCAGCTTCGAATGGTCATCTTGCTTTCCGGAACATCCGTAATCACGACAATAATGGGTTTCAGAAAAGAGACTCC
>JAPLJE010000099.1:0-8230 GCA_026388755.1 Deltaproteobacteria bacterium
CCCATTTTGATAAACTGGGCGATAAACACCTTCAGGCCGGCGCCCGCGGCCCGAAGGGAAAGGCCAAGGGCTGCTGTGGTCTTTCCTTTTCCGTCTCCTGTATAAACCTGGACATAACCCTTCATGATATTATCCTGTTTAATAAAAAGTGACAGTGGTTCGATCGGCTTTCTGTGCTTGCTGAGCATTGAAAACGAGACAAGAAATCTTACCGGCAGATCTCCCCGATGAACAGCATAACAGATTCTGATATCAGTCTGGCATAAAAACCACAAGCATTTATCCGCGCCTGCCTGCCATCAGAATGTCAATGAAGTCCAATCAAGCCTTCAGTCGGATAGATTTTGCTCCTTGCATTTACATCGCTCATCATGTATAAAATCGCCATTGAATTTTTTCATCAACCAGCCGTACTATTCCCATTAGCCTGGGTGGCGGAACAGGTAGACGCAAGGGACTTAAAATCCCTCGGGGTTTATCCCTGTACGAGTTCGATTCTCGTCCCAGGCACCAATAAAAACAGAATGTTAAAGGCGATTAAGTCAGCATTGATTAATCGCTTTTTTCGGTCATGGACCAAAATTACCAACTATATACCAACTTTTATACTTGCAACAGAATCACCCCAGGGCCTCAAATCTCTCCCCGGAAAACTAAAAGCCCGTGATCCCCATGGAAGGAAAGAAGCTTTTTCTTGATGGTGCCGTCAGCGCTCCCTTGGATATAGATATTATCTGCCAGTACAAAAAGAAAACCCGACCTTGATGGCCTGAGGGCTGGTTCAGGATTCGGACTTCCAAAGCGTATGAGTTACTGTGCCCATTGTCAACTATCCGAAATGCATTAATCTGTTTGACAGGAATGACAGCCTTACCATAGAATAATTTTAAATAATTGTGGAAATGGTGGCTTGAGCAAGCAACGGTAGAAAAAAAGTGCAGATGTGCTTTGGCATGATAGACCTTTGCGGATTAAAGATTGTAAATTGTTACGGCTACCGAAGCGGTCAGGAGAGTGAATGATACCTTCGTATGGTCAAAGACGGCCGTTCTCAAGGATATACGCAAGTAAGCATAACTCTAATAATCCGATCCCTGAATGGTGGAACCAGCCATATATAGACCCGACTCTCTGAGAGTCTCGTGGTAAAACGATCTGCTTCCGGCCTTTAGGAGTATACCTCAGAAATCAAACGGCCTCCGGAGTCCATGGAAGGGGAGAAGATTTTTTGTGAAGACATTCTCAGCGCCCCAATGTACGTTGATCAGCTCCATGGCAATGAAGAGCCTTTGCCTTGATCTTGATTAAGTGACACTTCCCACTGGGACTGTTACTTCTGGGGGTGGTTCCAGGGTGTATTCCAGTCACGTTCCAGATATTTTCGCAGGTCTTTCCTCAATGAGGCCATAATGCTTCCCGGTACTTCCATGATGGTTTCATCCCATAGATATAGAAATCCGAATCCTTGGATACGGAAGCCGTGTTCATTTTATGTCAGGTCCCGCAGAATGCCTCAGGACAACCGAATTCTATACTTTGATCAAGGGCAGATAAATTATTAAAGTAGCTGACTAAAAATGCCGATACCCTCACTAAGTATTGCTTCAACAGGGGGCTCAGATATGCAAGTACCTAACCGGACATTACTGACATTCAACAGAAAAGGACACTAAATATGAAACGATTCAGGATGATTTTTCCAAAAATACTTAGAGCCATTGGGGTTGTCGTGACGGGCTGCCTGATGACATCTTCGGTTCTGGCCGATGATCTGGCGGACATCCGCCGGCGGGGTGTGCTGCGACACCTGGGAGTCACCTACGCCAATTTTGTCATGGAATCGGAACCCGGGATGATTGGCCTGGATGTGGAGCTGATGCAATTATTTGCCAAGCATCTGGGTGTCCGTTATGAGCTGGTAAAAACCACCTGGTCCGACGTTTTTGGAGACCTGACCGGAAAAAAGATAAATGTGGAGGGCGACAATGTGGTGGTTACCGGAACAACCAGCGTGCGGGGCGATATTATCGCCAATGGCCTGACCATATTGCCCTATCGTGAGAAGATCGTCGATTATTCCATACCCACATTTCCCACTGGCGTGTGGTTGATCGCCCGGGCGGATTCTCCCATCAAGCCCATCGAGCCCAGCGGCAACATCGACACGGACATTCAACGGGTGAAGGCGCTGCTCTCCAAGCGTTCGGTTTTGACCATGAAAAACACCTGCCTGGATCCGGACCTGTATGGTCTGACGGAAACGGGATCTGACATTCGGTACCACACGGCCAGCCAAAGCCTGAACGACATTGCCCCGGCCATTCTCAACGGGGCTGCGGAAGCCACCCTGCTGGATATTCCGGATGCCCTCGTTGCCTTACAGAAATATCCAGGGGAAATCAAAATCATCGGTCCGGTTTCCCCACCGCAATTCATGGGGGTGGCGGTAGCCAAGTCCTCTCCGGAAATTCTCAAGGAATTCAATCAGTTTTTCAAGCTTTGCTGCAAAGATGGCACCTATGAAGCCTTGGTTCAAAAATACTACCCGTCCATCTTTTTGTATCTGGCGGATTTTTTCACCGCCCAAAAAGGATCATAAGATAAATAGTGTTTACAAGTCATCAGAAACAAATTAGATAATTATATTTCAGCGCGAGGAGATAGAAATGAACATGAACAAATGGTTTCAGAAAGGAATCTTTTCATTAATAGCGGTTGCGATCTGTTTATTTTCGCCTCCTATTGCAGCGGTAAATGCCAGGGACCTGGATGAAGTTATTAAGGCCGGTCGGCTGCGTCACCTGGGAATCCAATATGCCAACTTCATCACAAAAGGAAAGACCGGACTGGACGTGGAGCTGATGCAACAGTTTGCAGCCCACCTTGGGGTGGCCTATGAGCTGGTTGAAACCAACTGGCAGGATATTCTGCCGGATTTGACCGGGAAAAAAGTCAAGCCCAAAGGTAACGACATCGAAATCGTGGGAGACAGTCCGGTACGAGGGGATATCATCGCCACCGGCTTTACCATTTTGATCTGGCGCACCAAACTCGTCGATTTTTCCGAACCCACCTTCCCTTCTGGTGTCTGGCTGATTGCTCGGGCCGACTCGCCCTTGCAACCCATTCAACCGAGCGGCAATGTGGATCAGGATATTCACGCGGTCAAAGCCCTGTTGAAAAACCGGAGCGTACTCGGGTTGAAAGACAGTTGCCTGGATACGGATCTCTATAGTATGAACGAAACGGGTGCAGAGGTCAAACAGTTTGCAGCGGACCGCAATCTAGAAGAAATGATCCCGGCAGTTCTTGCCCGAATGACAGACACGGCCCTGATGGACGTCCCAGTGGCCCTCGTCGCCCTGGAGCAGTGGCCGGGTGAAATCAAGGTGATAGGCCCGGTGTCTCCCCAACAGGAAATGGCGTGCGCGTTTCCAAAATCCTCGCCAAAACTGCGCCAGGCGTTCAATGAATTTTTCAAGCAGATCAAGGCGAACGGGGCCTATCAGAAGCTCGTTGCAAAGTACTATCCCTCTGTGTTCACCTATTATCCGGAATTTTTCATAAAATGAAGTCTGCCGGAATCCTTCATCGATGTGATGAGAATAAAATCGCTTTGCGCAAACCGGAAACGGCCACTCTGGCCGCCTGTCTGCTGCTGGCCGTGTATATCGGTTTTTTAATGCTTTGGATTTACAACAGCCGGATGGCTCTGGGTGAATCCATAGTTAATCGATACCGGCTGGATGTCGAGAAGCAGGTGGCCTCCATCGGTTATTTTTTTTCGGAACGCAAATACGATGTTCGGGCGATGGCTGCCTCCCGCGAGATCGCCACCTATTTTTTAAATAAAACCCTGGGAATGTCCGAACAATATGGGCTAAAAGTCAATTTGTTCATCATCAGCCAGATGCTGAACAATACACTGAAGGACAAAACAATTCATGGCGACCGGATTTATGAACGTCTCCTTCTGATGGACAAAAGCGGTAACCCGCTGGTTGATACATCCCCAAATCAGAATGTGGACGCGGCCTTTTTTTTTCAGAAATCTCAGACAGCTCAATCCAGAGACCCCGAAGTCTTCGTGAATCAGGTCGATGGCAACACTTACATTCTCATTTGCGCACCCTGCTCCCATAGAGACCAGATGGTCGGGACACTTATGGTCTGGATTGATGTTGTGACCATCCTGACCCATCTGGTGAATTTTCTGCCGGATACCCTCCCCAATGCCTATCATCTCACGACGGTTCTCGGGCAGCCCATCTGCCCCCCCGGTAAAGCCGATTGTCTGAGGATCGACGCCTTGACGCCCGAACGCATCCAGCAACTGCCGATGACCCGGTTTGAATCAATCCCTGATTTCCTCCCGCTATCGCCCAAGCAGTCCATACTGATGATCCGTCAGCTCATTCCGAATATGCCGCTCCAGTTGCTGGCCTGGATGCCTGAATCGGAGATTTATGGCGCCCTGTCCCCCTGGCAGATTTTGATGGGCATGGGATCTCTGGCTCTGGTGATCCTGCTGGGGATCGGGGTACTCTTCCGGTTCAACACCCGTCATCTCATTCTCATCACGCGGTTTGACGAGTCGGAGCGACAGCAGAATTTACTATCCCTGAAAAACCAGCAGCTTGAGGTGGAGATTCTCCGCCGTCGGGAGGTGGAAAATGAACTTGAGGTGCAACGGACCCTGCGCATGCGCTCCGACCGGTTGCGTTCCCTTGGCGAGATGGCCGCAGGGATTGCCCATGAGTTGAATCAACCGTTGTTGGGCGTACGCGGACTGGCCGAGTTGGTTCTCATGACAATGGGAAACGACCAGAATCCGATGAGCGATCAGAATCGGAAAAATATCGGTCGCATTGTGGAACAGGCGGACCGCATGGTGCATATCATCAACCATGTCCGCATGTTTGCCCGTGAAGCCGGAAAAACGGATACCTCCCGGGTCGATCTCAATGAGGTGGTGCGTTCCGGAGTGAGTCTGTTAACAGCCCAGTTTAAATCCCACGGATTGCATCTGGAACTTGAGATGACACCCTGTTCCTTGCCGATCCAGGTCAACCCCTATTCCATCGAAGAAGTCATTCTGAACCTGTTGAGCAATTCCCGCGATGCCTTGGAGAAAAAACTGCTACAGCCCCCTCCGGGGTATCTCCCGATGGTCTGGATTTCCACCGAAATGGACCGGACGGGCGCTGCTCCCGTCGTTCGATTGTCCATCCGGGACAATGGCAACGGAATTCCCGATGGCATCGCTGAAAAGATCTTCGACCCTTTTTTCACCACCAAAGACCCGGACAAGGGAACAGGCCTGGGTCTGTCCATCTGTAAATCCATCGTCGAGGAATTTGACGGTCATATTCAATTCACATCAACGGAAGGCGTTTCGTCGGCCTTCGAGATTGATTTTCCAGCCTGTTTACCCGAGGAGAGTATCGATGTGCAAGACAAGAACCTTAAAAATCCTGATCGTCGATGACGAAGAAATTGTACGGTATACTCTGGGAGAATTTCTCAAGATGAAGGGACACTCCCCGGATCATGAGGAGGATGGCATGGCAGGCTTTCGGGCCATACAAAACACCGCATATGACGTGGCATTTGTCGATATCCGGATGCCGGGAATGGGCGGCATCCAATTACTCCGGCAGGCGCTGGCGATCCAGCCCCATCTTTCCATCATCGTCATGAGTGGACATGGAGACACCGAAACCCGCCAGGAAGCCCTGCAGGCCGGTGCTTTCTCTTTTCTATATAAACCGTTTCGGCTGAAAGAGGTCATCGATGTCATCGAGAGTGTGAGCCATACCAAAGCGGCCGATGGCTGATGGCCATGCCGGGGAAGAGTGCGGCATCGGTATCCTGCCCATCACCTCGGATGTGGAGGCAAATTTGAAACAAGCGTTGATTCAATGATGAAAGCCCTGACAATTTACCTGATACCGCCGATTCTATCTCTGTTGGTCAGCCTGATACTGGCCGGAATCGCAATCCGCACTAAGCCAAGGACGACAGAAATAAAACTGTTTTCGGTCGTCTGCTTATGGTGGGGACTCCTGTCACCAATTTTTATCAGCCACCACTTTCTGAACAGTATTCCCCAGATTTTGGCCATCGAACGATTCATCCATTTTTTTTATGTTTTCCTGCCGGCATTGAACATCTTATTTGTGCACCACCTCCTCGGCATCCGCAAAAAACCGGTCGTCTTATGCGCTTTTCTTTTGAGTGGCCTGCTGGCGGCCACAACCCCCACGAACCTTTATATCTACGGGCTATACAAATATGATTGGGGATATATCGCAAAGGGTGGTCCGGCTTTTCAACTCTTTGGCATTTATTGCATTGTAACGCTTGTTTATGTTGTTTTCCGAACGGTACAACAAGTAAAAATGGAGAACAATCTCGTCCGCATTCGGAAACAAAAGTATATTATCTCCTCCTTGTGCTTGTCAGGTTTTTTGACGATTCTAAATATTCCGTCAATGAATGGATACGATTTATATCCGGCAGGCAACTTTCTGTTCCTGCCCCTGTCCATACTGGCATACGGGGTGCTGAGATACCGTCTGATGGATATTCGCAGTATATTGCTGCAAACCGTATCATGGATCATCGTATCTTCTCTGATACTTGTACCCAATGTGTTTTTTTTGATGTGGATTTACAAAATCTCCCCTCAAGCTGGCCGCGGGCCATTTATAGTGTTTCTGTCGCTGTGGTTCATTTTTAATTATTATTACTTTCGAAAGCTGCAGCCCGCTATCAACAACCGGTTTAATCGTAACCGCAACTATCTGAATCGTGCGGTGAAGGACTTTATCGCCAGCGCAGTATTTTTAAAGGATCTGGAAGAACTGGTAACCGAATTTCAGGACTTCGCCAGACGCTGCCTGGCCATCCCGCATGCGGCGTTTTTTCTATTCCATGACGCTTCAAGCGAAATGGTCAATCCGATAACCGGCCAAACCCTTGCAATATCCAATACCTTGGTGAAATTGCTTGCGTCATGTCCGCGCAGTGTCGGCATCGATATGATAGAGACCCACCCCATGTATTCGGGCGTGGCACCGGAACTACTTAAACTGTTGGAAGAAAACGGATTCAGGTACGCGATTCCGCTACTTCAGGCGGGACGGCTGGTGGGCCTTGTTCTGTTGCCCCTGCCCGATCATGGCGGCGACCTGTCGCCTGACGAGTTCAGTCTGCTGGACCAGTTATCCGTTACGGGGCTGGCCTTCTCCAATTCAGCCATCTACAAGAATATTGCCGATCTTAAGGAAAATCTCGAAAAGCGGACCGTTCAATTGACACGTGAAGTAGAAGAGCGCCGGCGAATCGAGGAAGCCCTTCGAAAAAGCGAGGAAAAATACCGGCTCATGTCCGAAAGCATCAAGGATGTCATATGGACCCTCGACATGACCCTTTCCTTCACTTACATCAGCCCTACCGTGAAAAAAATGCAAGGGTGGTCGGTACAGGAGTGCATGCGGTTTCCCCTGGATCAGTTCCTGACACCCGACTCGGTGGAAAAAGCCAGAAACGCAATGACGGAAGCGCTCCTTCATGGAGAGAAAACGGGGGATTTCAGCCGTCATGTGACGCTTGAGCTCGAACAGTATAAAAAAACGGGAGAAACGATACAGACGGAGGTTTCCGCATCATTCGTGGTGGATAGCCATGGGCGCCCTTGCGGCATATTGGGTGTGACACGGGATATTTCCGAACGTGTGCGGGCACTCGAGGAGCGGGAAGAACTCAGGGAACAGCTCGAACGATCAAAGAAGATGGAATCGCTGGGGATGCTGGCCGGCGGCGTTACCCACGACCTGAACAATATCCTTTCCGGCATCATGACCTACCCCGAAGTCATCATGATGAAACTGCCCGAAGATAGCCCGTTGATAAAGCCGCTACAGACGATTCAGCGATCCGGACAACGGGCTGCCGCTGTTGTCAATGATCTGTTGACCATTGCCAGGGGTGTGGCCAGTAGTCGGGAGGTCACGGATCTTAATCATCTGGTCAGTGAATATCTGGCCTCTCCTGAACATGCAGACCTATTGGCGCGCCATCTTCACGGCCATGTGGATATCCGCCTTGGGGAAGGCCTGTGGAATATCAGTTGTTCAAGAACACACGTCGGAAAAACGCTGATGAACCTCATGGCCAATGCCATGGAAGCACTGGGTCAATCCGGAATCGTAACGGTCGGCACGGA
>JAPLJE010000099.1:8345-13233 GCA_026388755.1 Deltaproteobacteria bacterium
ACGACACCGTCAATACCGGTGAATATACGGTACTGAGCATATCGGATACGGGTTGCGGGATTTCGCCGGATGATCTGGACAGGATTTTTGAACCATTTTACACCAAAAAAGAGATGGGGCGTAGTGGGACCGGGCTGGGTTTGGCCATTGTGTGGAACACGGTTCAGGAGCATCAGGGTTATATTACAGTGACCAGCAGCCCAAACGGCACGCGCTTTGACCTGTATTTCCCGAGCATCCATTCAAATATTGCAGCCGAAGAACCCAACACCCCTATCGACGCTTTTATGGGAAAGGGTGAAACCATTCTGGTCGTGGACGATGACCCGATCCAGCGGGAGATCGCCTCGGCGATGCTCTCCCTTTTAGGGTATCATGTCAACACGGTGGATAGCGGTGAGGCTGCCGTGGCCTATATCAAAGACGCTTCCGTTGATCTCATGCTCCTTGATATGATGATGCCTGGAATGAACGGCCGTGAAACTTACGAAGCGATCAGCCTGATTCGGCCGGGGCAGAAAGCCGTTATTGCCAGTGGTTTTTCAGGAACCGATGATGTTAACGAGGCCCAGCGCATGGGTGCGGGGGTGTTGCTAAATAAACCTTATACCATAGAAAAATTGGGGCATGCGGTGATGTCCGTGCTGGCGTTATAACTGCTGAAAAGCACTCCAGCGCCACACTGTGTTGAGGCCCTTTTCTGAAGCCATCGAACGCTACGGCGCCCCGGAGATTTTCAATGCAGATTAATGCTTTCAACCATGAGTTTTAGACGCAACCCGACTGATTTATTCCGATTCACATCCAAACCGATACCTTTTCGGTTTCACTGCGATGCGATTCGACGTACTGAAATACAGTCTCATCGCTGTTCGTTCACTCTCCAAGAAATGATGAGATATCAGTGATTAATCGCTGAAGTTTCCTCAAGCGTAACTTCTTTACGAACCTGAACATTAACGGCATTGTAATAAAGCGGTTGGTTCAGTATGCCGTCTGGAGTCTCATCCACGCCGAAGTAAAACGTGTAGTCGCCTATCGGCATTATACCGTTATATATATTGAACGACGGAATATTTGTCAGCGGAAACTGGCCTATGGCGATAATTCCGGGAGCCCATCCTGTCGGATAAACCCATGAATAATAGCCCCATGGGGAGCTGAGTATAGTCCACCAATCAGCCAGTTTTCCAGAGTCGCCAGCGGCATCTAAAGTGATATCGATGGAAACGGGCTGTGTGGATGGTACCGTAACAGTTCCATGCAGTCCATTGGCTTTAATAATCGGCGCAGGAGACTTGTCGGGTTGGATGCCTATTACAGCACCATCATCCGGCAAAACTGTCCAGTTATCTTGTCCTGTTGTAAAACTGTCGGGAACATACCATGCGTCATAACTGCCACCCCATCCCATGTTGATATGAACCGTTTCCAATGGCGTATCCCGATAACCATCCACGACTACTGCATGCCCTGCATTATTTTTGGGATCAGTGACACCAAGTTCTGAAGGACGGCCATTCTGAACTTCGTTCTTGAATACCTGCATCCAGGCACTTAAGCTGCTGTAGTCGGATCTTTTAACCCAGGTTGCCGTATTCATATACCTAAAATATGTTTTGAAAACATCTGCGGAAATGTTTGCGGTAGAAAGAGTGCAGCCGTACTCCATTTGACTGGCAATGCCTACATCGGTGCAGAGTTTGGCTACAGCATCTTTTTGTACGTCTGTGTTCGTGCTGTCAAGTGAATTGGGCATATTCGCCCAGTCATAAGTGCTGCTGGAAAAATCGCGGCCAAGTGTTACCGGAACAGAGCCATCATACCACTGATAAGAAATAATTCCAGCGCCGATTTTAGGATGAGACCAATATTTCATGATTTGTGAAACTGCCGTTGCCACGCATCCAACTATAGTTCTGCATTCTTTTGAATCTTTAGGACACTGACGGTTGTAAGGATCTCCCTGGTCCCAGGTGGATGTCAATAGCGGCCCAATGGAAAGCGATTCGGTTCCTGCTGTGGACCGGCGATATTCCCGGTCAAACTGGGCGGCATCGCTGAAAATCTTCCATGCTTTCACATCAGGATTATTTTGTTGTAAAAGAGTTGTCTTTACTGTGGAATCGGAAGCGTGCGCATCTATGGCTTTTCCGGTTTGTGATATCTCTCCTGCAATCCATGCAGCTATTTCCCCAGTATTTTCTGCATAGATACTAAGGGTGCTTGTGTCCGAATACAGCTTTACAGGCGGCAAATCGTCACGGGCTGTCACCAGGATATTGCCTTTGGGATAAATCAGAAAATTGAATCCCACCACTTCGTTTTGGTGCATCAGCGTTTCCTCGCCGGAGATAGCCGGTGAGGAAACACCAGCCCATGAACCATAGGCGTTGATACAATGAGTAAGCCAGTTCTGGGCAACTATTCTGGCCTTATCCATGCCAAGATAATCAGCTGATCCGATACCAGGAAAATACAACAACATTGCAAAAATCAATACGACTACTCTGTAAAGCATACAATCTCTCCTTGTTTCTTCTTATGTAAGCTTTGTCCGCACCATGGGGATGCATGCAAGGTTTGGATACTTAGATCCATTCAGCCATATCATGTATACTGAACTTCCAATTCCTACAACAAATAAATCCGATTTTCATATGAAAGAAACGGGTTTATTCGCCACATGACAATATTGTTGACTTACCACGCTGATATTAATATTGGGATAAAATGAATTTTCTCAATATGAGTGATTCACAAAATTAATCCTGTTGCCGGAAAGAGTATTCGGATCTCAAATACATTGCATGGAGGGTTTGGTATGAAGTCATTGGGGGTGAAATCGTTAAGGTGGGTCTTTGTGTTTCAGTGCGTTCTGGCGACTCTTGCGATATATCCGGCTAATAGTGGGGAAATTGGAAGAACTCTGAATACTTTAATCCTCAGCGACGAGGCCCCAGGAAATCTTATTTCCGTGTTGATCAAGACGGAATATGGCAATTACAACCTTTATCAAGCCCTGCTGCAAATACAGGCTGATGCGAATCCTTCAATTGCCGGTATGATTACACCCACATTCTTAAGCGCTCTTGCGAGTTGCCCGGCCGGTAGCCAGATCCTCTCTACAAAGCTAAATAGCTTCCCTGCCGGCAGTTCGCTGGCGATAAGCACAGACGGTACAGTGCAAACTGTCAATGTTCACGCAAACGACTATTACAACAAACATGGAGTATCCGCGCTGTTAAGTAGCATATCAGGGGTTGGGGATGTTTATTTTGTTCATTCAGGTACTCAGCCCTCAACTGCTGACTTCAATATGCCATTGACGAGTTGGACAGTAGGAGAGACAGTATACAATGTATTTGCCATAGCATCGGGTTCTGTGTCTGCTCCGCCAGTGCCCCCAACGACTGAGCGGAAAGCCAGTCTTTTCTTCTGATGGCTGGCAGGGGGGCAGATGCCGGTACAATAAGCGGTGGCAACGCCGTTCAATATTCAAGAAACACGATTTCTACGAAGCAGCAGCAGGATGGGACAATTTGTCTGGATCGTGTGGCTCACGTGCAGGTGTTGGAGGGGAATAATGAAACGTGGCGGATTGTAACTATGGCGGCAAAGTTCTCGGATTGGCGGCTTAAATCCGGACGCGATTGATAATTTCCATTGAACCGGAGATCAAAAAGACATATAAAACCTAGATAAATAATTTTTGTACCGGATGGATATTATCTCTGGATACCAAGATCCCGAAAATCCAAGTTCATTGGAAATATCGAGTCATTTTGAAGACTACAACTGTTTATTTCCAATCTGTGATGAAACCAAAAAGCCGTTTGATTTTGCTACCAAGCGTTTCTGGAATGTACATAAACATATGATGGCTTGTCTTTTTGATCCATCATTGGAACGGGCCGGCAGTCACATTAATCGTACGATGCCGGATGTCGATCTGGTAAAATAATAATGAACGAAGAGCAATTCATTCCTTTTCATACAACGGATCTGGCGGGAACGCGTGTTCTGGTTCTGGCGCCTCACCCGGATGATGAAACCATCGGCTGCGGAGGAACCCTTGCCCTCCATGCGGCAGCCGGCGATCCGGTCCGGGTATTGATTTTGACCAATGGGGAAAAAGGGGATGTGTTCGGCAGATTTGACAGGAACGCTTATATTGCCATACGTCAACAGGAAACCCGGTCGGCATGTGCTAGTCTGGGGATTTCTGATGTGATGTTCTGGCCTTATGAAGATCATTCCATCCGGATCATCGCGCAGCAGCGGATTTTATCCAGGCAGCTGTGAAATTATGCCAGACCGATGCGGATTTACTTTTTTATGAAGTTGGCCAGCCTCTGAAGGTCGATATTCTGGTGGACATTACAGGTGTACTGGATAAAAAAATTCAGGCGCTTCATCAATACCGGAGTCAGTTGCAAGAGCGTCCTTATGATGATTTGGCATTGGCGTTGAACCGCTTCAGAAGCCTGACATTGCCTAAAGAGGTGACGCACGCAGAGGGTTTTATCCGGTATCGACCCTCCGGTCTTAACGTCAGCATCGGTAATTGGACCGAATGGTCGGGAAAACCGGTTGCAGAAGCACTGAATGATTGTTCCAGATTCGCGATTGTGGTGATTGTCCGGACCCAGGGTATTCGGCAGCCATTGCTGAAAGAAGCGCTGACATCCATATCCGATCAATCCAATCCCTGTTTGGCGGTGGTGGTGGTTCATGCCGGCGCTGAGATGCTGGAGATGGTTGAATCTGTATGCCGCGAAATACCATCCCTTTCCTGGGTGTTGATTCATGCAGACCGGATCGAAAACAAGCGGGGATATCCACTAAATGTTGGGCTTCAATACGTTTGCGCATCCCTTAACGATGC
>JAPLJE010000099.1:13258-16228 GCA_026388755.1 Deltaproteobacteria bacterium
TTGATTCATGCAGACCGGATCGAAAACGAGCGGGGATATCCACTGAATATTGGGCTTTAATACGCCTGCGCATACCATAACGATTCCGAGGCCATCGCATTCCTGGATGATGATGATATTTTGTATCCGGATTTTTCTGCCAGGATGATCCAGACCATGCGGGAAACGGGTGCGGATGTCATCTGTGCAGCCAGCAACCGCAGTGCTCCGGGTCAAGCAGTGGAAGAAGGGTATCGGCCGGTTTCGTTTCTGAATCTCTTTGTTCTGAATTTTATTCCCATAAACAGTTATATCATCCGTCTGTCTACGTTAACAAAAACCCCGGTATTTTTTGATGAGATGCTGGACGTGGTCGAAGACTGGCATTTTTTGCTGCAACTGCTTCAAAATGGCTTTCGATTTGAAGCCATTATGGATATACTCTCAGAATATCGTGTCATTTCTGATGGCAACAAGCAAATCAAGGATAACCCCGAGAAATGGGAGAATGCCTACAGCTATATTCACGCCTTCATCCGGAACAGTTCTTTTCTGATGAATGGGCAAATGGTTCAGCGCATGATGATGGATCAAAACCTCAAAGCTGCTGAAAATCAGGGAAACTTAACTGCGATGCAGAAGCGTCTGGAAGAACTTGAATCCAGGCTGTTGGAAGTAAACAGATAAGGTGATTACTCCATCAGGAAAAAATGATAAGAATTCATCTGATTTGCAACCAGTATCAGAACCGGTTGTAATTTGCCATCGATTCTGGGCAGAGAAGGTTGGCAGCACCGTGAAGCGCTGGTTTGGAATTTCATAAACAATGAGGACTGCCTATGAACGGGCAGAAAAATGAATACGGGGAAGATCATAGAGATGCAGTCACCTCTAATCAGCGTCATTATTCCGGCATACAACCACGAGTTTTTTATTGCCGATGCGATCAACAGCGTTCTGCTCCAATCCTTTGCAGATTTTGAGATTATCGCTATAGACGATGGATCATCGGACAATACTTATGGCGAGATGAAAAAAATAAATGATCCAAGGATTCGATTGTTTCATCAAACGAACATCGGGGCTGCGGAAACCATCAATCGGGGTATCGATCTTTCACAAGGACAGTATGTTACCATTCTTAACTCGGACGATCTTTACCATCCCGAGCGGTTAGCCGTTTTCAAACAATATATGGATGAAAATCCAGACACGATGGTGTTATCAAGCCTTGTTCAGCCTGTGGATGCTTTTGGAAAAGCCCTGAAACCCGGATCTGGCAATGCATTCCATGATTACTGGCTGAAATGGTATGACACTGCTGTACAGAATCTTCAACAGGATGATAATTATTTTTTCTCTCTGCTGCAGTCCAATTTTGTGGTTTCCACATCCAATATATTTTTGAATTCCCAAATCTTCCAAAATGAAAAGAAATTCAATCCGGTTTTATCCTATTGCCATGATTACGCGTTTTTACTCCGGGCACTTCAAACATGTCGATTTGGGTTCATCTATCAAAAGCTCGTAAAGTATCGGCTTCATGATACCAATACGATCCGTCACAATCATTTTTTAAAGCGCCTCGAGGTTCAGCATGCCATATTCCATTCGCTGAATTTTGATGAAATACTGTCGAATTTATCCAATTTGCAGCTAAAAATGTCTAGCGTAATTTTCCGCGGGCTCGAAAAAAACCCAGATATCAATCTTGGCATTCGACTGGCGGAAAAGGAGAAAATGCTTGAAAAAGCTGAGACAAGGCTAACAGAATTTCAAGGTACAATCGCCCGGCACGAAGAACGTATCGGGTATGCGGAAAAACAGATCGAATTCCTTCAGTTATTGATTGCAGAGAAAGATGTGCGGATTCGGGAAAGAGATGAGCATCTGCATCGTTTGGCCGAAGAAATCAGGGAAGAGAACAGGCTAAAAGACGATCAATTGCGGGGCATTGCTGAAGAAGTCAGGCAAAAAGACGATCAATTGCGGGGTATTGCTGAAGAGATCAGACAAAAGGATGAGCTTCTACATCGTATTGCTGAAGAAGTCAGGCAAAAGGATATCCATTGTGCTGATGCCAGTTCTAATATCGAAGATTTACCAAGTGAAATCGTGGAACTTTGGCGTCAGTGTGAAATGCAGGAAAAAAACCTGACGATGAAGGAACATTATGAGATCACTCTAAAATCCCAAATTCATCTGAATGATATGCATCTTCAGGATGTTGACCGGAAAATTCTCGCACTTGAAAACATTGTTGCGGAGAAGGAACGTTTTCTGCAGGAGATATTTGCTTCAAAAGGGTGGCGCTGGCTCACCCGGTACCGGGATATCAAGCAAAATCTGGTCGTCAAACCGAAAACGCCTTCTGAACAGCAGGCTCAAATCGATGAAAAAACCTATCAAGCCAAAGCGTTGCACCCCCGGAATTCAAAACGGCCCAAGGTTGTTCATGCCATTGCCAATTTTCTGACCGGGGGTTCCAGTCGTCTGGTTGTGGATCTGGTCGAACATTTGGGGCATAAATACGATCAGGAAGGCGTTTCGTTTTTTATCCCGACACCGCTGGCGTATGCCGGAGTGGAACTGCACGATTTTTCGGGAGATGTGGCGGAAGAGCGGATAGAAACCTTCATAAAGAAAAAGAACCCCCAGATTCTCCATGTTCACTATTGGGGCGAAGGGGATGCCGCATGGTACCGGAAGGTTTTTAATGCTGCGGAGAACTGGTCGGGTATTTTGATTGAAAATGTCAATACTCCGGTTGTGCCTTATATCAGCGACCGGGTGAACCATTATGTTTACGTCAGCGAATATGCCAAAAACTTTGCGGCATGCGAAGCGGAAAAGTCCTCGGTAATCTATCCAGGGAGCAACCTGACTCTCTTCGACCGGCATGAAGCACCGATCCCGGATAATGTTATTGGTATGGTGTATCGGTTGGACTCGGACAAACTGAAAGAGGATGCCATACGGGTTTTTATTCAG
>JAPLJE010000099.1:16258-26526 GCA_026388755.1 Deltaproteobacteria bacterium
TCAAAGACAGGTGGCCGAAGAGGGGGCAACCGCCAATTTCGAGTTTACAGGCTATGTTCCCTATGGAAAATTACCGGAATATTATCAACAAATGTCGATATTTGTGGCGCCGGTATGGAAAGAGAGCTTCGGGCAGGTATCGCCGTTTGCCATGAGCATGAAAATTCCGGTCGCTGGGTATCGGATCGGCGCCTTGTCCGAAATACTTGGCAGCGAGGATCTTCTGGCAACCCATCCGGACGATTTGGCGGACATTATCGTGAATTTGCTGGAAGACAGAGAACGAAGAATCGAGATCGGCAGCAATAATTATTTGCGGGCTCACGAACGTTTTTCAGTAGAAGCCATGGTTGCAGCCTATGATGGGTTATATGAACAATTGATTCATAACTGCGGAGCCATGACCAAATGATCCAAAAAATTTCCCTTTTGTCCAAGAAAATTACTCATTGCACCCATATGAATTTGAGGATGGTATGAAACCATTGAATATTCTGTTGCCGGTTCATGTTTTTTTCCCGGATCATTTCTACGGTACGGAGACCTATACCCTGGAACTGGCTCAGAGTTTGAAAATCATGGGACATAACCCTACGATTCTGACGGCTATTCTTTACGGGGAGAAAAGTCCTGGAGGTGACCGGTTTACCTACGAATACGGCGGGTTGACCGTCGATTGCATTGATTTAAATACACAGCCGCTGAAAAAATTCAAACAATTATATTCCCGTCCGGATTTATATCCGGTGCTAAAGGATATTCTTCAACAGAGAAAGCCGGACATCGTTCATGTTACGCACCTGATGGGGCATACCGCCGTGCTTTTGGAAGTCATTCGGGATCTGAAACTTCCGGCAGTTGCCACGTTGACGGATTTTTACGGCATTTGCCCCAACAGCAAACTCATTTCTTATGACGGCGATCTTTGTACGGGGCCAAACAGGCGCTTCACCAATTGCCTTTCCTGCTACATCAGAGAGCATGATTATGAGTTTTTAAACCCGAAAATCATGGCAAGACTCATCCAGAATGATCTGTCGCTGCCATGGGTTTCATGCTTGTTGCCCTATATTACCACTCTGCCCCGGTTTGCCCAGACCCGGATCCGCGAAATCATACGGGATGCAATTGACCGGACTGCATATTTAAGAGCATTATACAACGTTTACGCATGTATGATCACGCCAACGGATTTATTGCATGAAGCCTATGTAAAGAACCGGTTTTATCCGGAAAAATTAAAGAAAATCAATTTCGGCATCAACCTGGACATGGCTAAAGCATATCGTCATGCAATGACGGAAGTCCCTTCATCCATTAGATTCGGCTATATCGGTCAGATCACTTCCCACAAGGGCGTTGATCTGTTGATAAAGGCTTTTGCCGGCCTTAAAGGAAAACAGGCGACCCTTTCCATTTATGGCCCCAAAGATCAGGACGCGGCATACATGTCGGAACTGAACCATCTATCCGATGGGGTGGGGGGCATTGCATTCAAGGCGACCTTCCCCAAGGATCAATTGGGAAAGGTGCTTTCTGAAATCGACGTGCTGGTTATCCCCTCGCGCTGGTATGAAAACAGCCCCTTGGTGCTTTTGTACGCCCTGGCAACGAAAACCCCGGTCATTGTAACGGATATGAAGGGCATGAGCGAATTTGTCCGGAATGGCTATAACGGCTTTACATTCAAAAAGGACAACATGGCGCAATTGGGTCAAATCATGCAGCAAATGGTTGATAATCCTGCAGCGCTTCTCCAGCTTTCAAAAAAGGCCGACTATGCCAAGGATATTATGGATCATGCCGGAGATGTACTCGATATTTATCAAAGCTGTATTGTGGGGATCAGCGGACTCGAACCGATTTGAACCTGATACAGGCTATTAGGCGAGTCATGCGCCAAAATGTTGATCACTCGGGCAGCCAGAGATCATTTTTTTCTTGCAATGATTTCAGAGTTGGGGTATCAGATAACCGTAAAAATTAATCATCAACCCGTATGTCATTACATGTTTTTTCAGCGGAAAACGTCTATCCTTTATTATAGATTGTATTTTTATTTGAATTTATTCTTGACACGGTTGAGAAAAAATGCTTATAGCAAAGGAAAATATTATTGATTTTCAAGCTGATACGCTCTTTTACATATTTTTTGGTTTTACTGATGGTGGGCTTAGTCTTTAATATACCGGTCATGGCTGAAGTGGTGGCACGGGGAGACGGGTTTGTTATCGACTCCAGCGATGTTGAGGCTCTAAAAGCCTTTTTTTCAGAAAAAGGGTTTGAGTCAACCGATGCGGAACATCTCAATTCTGCCCTTAAAATGCGGCTCTTTGTTCTTGAAGCCAGGGACTCGGGGCTTATCAGTAGCCTGCCGGTGACCACAGGCCCTTATAAATATGAAACAGTGCAGGAATATTACCGGCTGTTTCTGGTTTATTACCAGCATCTGATGGAAACGTATCCGGTCAGTGAAGACGCTATTCAATCTTATTATCTGTCATATCCGGACAAATTTATGATCAATAAAGAGGGTGCGAAGGAAGACGGCCAAAAGCAGGAAGTATCGGCTCTGGATGACGGCATTAAAAGCTTTATTCGAAACAAAATCGTTTTTTCCAAAAAAGCGGTTATCATTGATGATGAATTTAAGCGGCTGAAAACAAAATATCACGTGATTGTGGAATAATGGAAAGACAGATTTGGATGAGCAGATTATTTAGTATTCGGTATCTCACGTGGTGTAGTTTGATTATGGTTTCTGGGCTGATAATGGGATGTTCTTTAAAAACTGCCGTTGCCCCTCCAACCACTGCCGTTGCCCCACCGTCCATTAAAGTTGAAAGCAGGGAGCGGGTCCAGTGGCCCGACAATGATCTGCCAGGCCGCTTTCAACAATACTGGACACTGCGCCAGGCGGGAGATGCTTCTGGAACATTTGAATTAGAAGCGCCTCATGTCCGGGAAATGGTTGTTTGGGGAAGATATGAAGGGTTTTGCAAACACGTCAGAAATGACTGGCTATCGATTCGCATCGAAAAAATTAATATAATCACGGAACAGTTGATTGAAATCGATTTTAATATGGTGGCGAATAACAAAGAGAAAGAGGGAGCTAAAAGAGATATTTTTTTCCGAGATTCTTGGCTTTTCTTTTCGGGCCAGTGGTTTCATGTGCTGAAAGATCCTTTTGTGACCGGTGATGGATTGGGAAAATGATGGAAAAATGATGGTTTTACATATAAACAAAATATCCTTGAAAGGGGGTGACGGTTCAAAACGTAATTCAATATCAATCAGGTAAAATTACTTGGGGTAACACGATAACTTAATGATGAGGAGGAGAAAAAAAGATGAAAAAGTTTAAAGTTTGCTTGGCTGTTTTGATGATAGCCATGATGATGGGAGGATCAGCGTGGGCGTTTAATGCAACAGATCACGTCAAGGTTGCGCCGAATGGAAAAGGCGACCTGTTGATATTTCCGTATTTTTTTGCATATCCCGGCGGCTATTCCACCAAGATTACCGTTATCAATACCAGCAGCTCGCAAAGCGTTGTGGCAAAGGTAGTATATCGGTCTTGGAACTGGAGCGCTGAATTGTTGGATCATTTGATTTTCCTGTCTCCTAACGATGTGTGGACAGGAACACTGGTGAATGTAAACGGTGTTGCCACACTGCAGAGCAACGATGATAGTATTTTGGGTAGAATGCCTAGCGGAACCGCATTCGCAACTGAATCAGACTTCGGCAATATAACCCCAGTTAACCAGCCCCTTGGCGCGCCAAACTGCCCTTCTGAAGACACCAATACAGAGGGCTATATTGAGGTAATCGAGGCTGCATCAAGAGTAGAAAGCCAAGCAACAACGGGTTATGCACCGGGACAGCGGGTGGCGAAGAAGCACATTTATGACTGGTATTACAATTATGTGAATGATTTCAATATTCAAAACGGCCCTTATTCGCCGGTAAACGTGCTGACCGGATATCAGGAAAATTCTTTCGGTCAGGGTGGCGCGACGCTGAAACAAGCGAATGTGTTTGCTGATTATTTTAACTTTACTAAACTTGATCTTTCGAGACCAACGTGGCTGGGCGAATTATCAAATAACAGCTTGGCCGAGCTTGAAGCCGCAATGGGAAAAGGTGATGTTTCTCTACCCTATATAGCCAAGCCAAACGGGGATAGCTCGGTTCATATTTTCAATTTCCCAACCAAGCTTTCGACGCAGAATTCGCCATCTTGTTCAGTTTATGCAGTAAATCCTCGAAGCCCGTATTGGGTGCTGGTGAATAGTAAATGCGAAACACCGATCCATTTTCACCACCCAAAACCCCATCCCAGATAAAAATGTGTGGGGAAGTTGAATTCAACGTCCAGGGATCAAGCGACCCAATGTATACCGAAGGATGGATCCGGTATACTCATGCCAAAGCACCTACAACAAAAACAGGGAAGACAAATTCTGGTGCTACGATAACTTATGTTGGTGCTCCAGTTCTGTCCAGCGTTCTGTACTGGTCATTCGATAGACAAGAACCGGCAGAGGCCGACGCGGCATACACCAATGGTAAGGTTACTGTAGCAGAGAAAACTGTGCCTTACTATCAATATGCTCAATAATAGACACAATGATTCACGACTGATTTATTTCCGATAAGAATTACTATAAAAAACAAGTTGGGATTGTACCTGATTGGGTGTGATTCCAACTTGTTTTGTTTTAGCAATACGCCGTGAATATCCCTTCCGATCAAGGATGGCTTCATAATAAGTAAGGAATTGACACTTCCTGTCATTCCGGAGAAAGCCGCAATCCCCATTTTTTGTGTTTATGGACTCCAGTTTACGCCGGAATGACGCCGATCGTGGCTTTTTTATAAGTTTAGACAATTTTGTCAATCTTAATCTGTTTCTGTTTGAGGAATCTATGAAAACGCGCTTGCCGATACTTCTTTTATTATTGTCGTCATTGTTTGTGGCCTTCAGTGCAGGAGAAGTTGCCGCTGCAAACTCAAACCCGACTCAATATATCTCTTTAGATACATTCTACCCACTAGTCCCGACAAATCCGGATGGTAGCTTGCCTTTATATTATTCATTTACAAACGAAAGCGATACATTTCATGGATACATAGGGCAATTCAGAGCCTTTATTCCACCGGGAACGATTTTGATGGATTTGAACATCATAGAAACCGGAAAACAAAAGGCTGTGGCGCGTCATATGTTTCCTCCGATTGGCTCACCAACAGATCCCCTGCCACCCGGTTATTCTTACGGTAACTATTTTACATTAGATGAGCTGATAAAAAATGACTGTTGGGTTATCGAAAACTCGCAGGACTCCCTGTATATTACGAATGATGCTTTTTCACCACCGCTTGAAACTAATAAAGCGGGGTGGCTATACGTAAAAGTTGGCGGCGGCGAATATTCGCAAATCTATGACACTCATTTTACCGTGAGAGTTAATGCGGCAATATACAATGAGTGGTGGAATACATATATCAAGGATCAAGCAGGCTGGAATAAATATGTTGAAGGCGTTATGACATACAGTGATCCAACGGCGGCGGCGTCGGTGCTTCAGGTAACGCCATCCAATCAATCTGTTTCGAAAAATGCCGGTTCAACCACGTTCAGCGTTTCCAACACCGGAACCGGAACAATGCCCTGGACTGCCGCAGTGACGACAGGCGGCAGTTGGCTTTCGATCACATCCGGAGCCAGCGGAAGCAATGTTGGAACTATCAATTGCAGCTTCACCAACAATAACAGCACATCAGCACGTACGGGTACAATCCGGGTGACAGCAACCGGAGCAACTGGCAGTCCGGTGGATGTGACGGTGACTCAGGAGCCAATGTGCTCGGCAACAATAGATCAGAATTTATTGCTCCATATACCATATCTTTCCTATGTCATTCCGAACGCGGGAACCCTAATGTTTTCGGCGGATCTTGTTTGTGGAATCAATCAGACGTTATTCGCTTGCAAATTGACTAATCTTGGAATTATTAACAATCCTTTATTTTCATGTGCTGCATCAACTCTATCTAGCAATTTTGAAATCCATATTCCTGATCTTCTACTACCAGATGGAACCACTCACCTCTCGGTGTATTTAGATTTCGATTATACGCTTTCCACTGACTATACCTACTTTGTTCTTACAGGATATGGGCCTGTTTCAAAATGATAACGTTTTCAGGACGTTTATTTGGAAGCTGATGAGTTTCCACCAAAAATATATGAGAAAATTATCAGCACCGGCCTCTAAGGTAATCTCATTCAGCGATTCATGATCGTTTATTAAAACATGGGAGCAGATTAATGTTCCCATGTTTTTTTATGTTGGATGCTCTTTGCTCTCCCACTTTGTCCAAAAAGTGGAGCCATATTGGCCTTGACCAGATCCCTATGTTCTGCTATTGGAAAGGTCAAAAAAACAAGTCCCTATCGCCTCTGATGACAATATAAGAAGCATTCATCATAGCTCTCTGATAAATTGAGAGAATTCTAAAATGGGTCCTATGTCAATGATATTGACAAGTATTCTACATTATGATCAATTCACAAGAGGAAGTTAATCGTCCAAAGAGCCTGAATGCTCTTACCTCACTTCGCTTCTTTGCAGCAGCCGTAATTGTCATCCATCACTCTAAAGGGAGCTTTGGGCTTGATTCCCAATGGCTGATGGAGTTACCTACCTCTCAGCCCGTTTCATTTTTCTTTGTGCTGTCCGGATTTATCCTGGTTTACGTGTACCCATCTCTAAAAGGCATGAAAGATGTCAGCCGCTTCCTGATTGCTAGGTTTGCAAGGATATGGCCCCTTCACGTTGTGACTTTCCTCCTCGTGCTGCTCTTTATTCCGGCCAATTTAAGAAACCGGGGAGGCATGGATATCCCGAGCTTGATCCTTACAAATCTCTGTATGGTTCAATCATGGGTCCCCATCTGGAATTACTATTTCTCCTACAATTGGCTTTCATGGGCCATTTCTACTGAGTTCGCCTTCTACCTCTTTTTTCCCTGGCTCCTAAACGCTTGGCATCGTACGTGGCATATTAAATTGCTGTGCGCTTTGCTCATGGTCGTTGCGATCATTTCCTATGCGAATATGGCTGACTTACCGTCAGGAGAGGCCATGGGTACGACAGAACATGTTGGCTATGCGGGGCTCGTCAATATTTTTCCGTTAGGACGTCTCTTTGAGTTCGCCCTTGGAATGGCTTTGGCCTTAGCTTTTCCGCGAATGACTTCTATCTTGAGTCCAGGAAGAACCTTTGGAACAATCATTGAGGGGGTAGCTCTGTCTATGGCCGTCGGAATAATGGCCATGAGCCCTTTTATAGCCCGTTCGATATTCCACTATTACCCATGGATTGGAGAAAGCGGAAAAAAATGGCTGCTTATCGGGGGATTACCCTGTGGGTTCTATGGGCTACTGATTCTTCTGATGGCAATGGAAAAAGGTTTGTTTTCACGTCTCTTGTCCCGGGGTTTTCTTCGGGGCCTGGGTGAAATGAGTCTTTCCATCTTTCTCTTGCACCAGATTCTTGTTCGCTATTACCAGTGGCGAATCGAAGACATCACGAACTTACCTAATTGGTTCCTCTATGGCTTTTTATGGGCGGTTCTGCTCCTCGGCTCATATGTTTTGATGATATTGATCGAGCATCCATGCCGGCAGTTCATACTCGGTAAAGTCCATGTCTCCCGGCTCATCAGAAAACGGCACATCCTGTTTGCTGGATGTTCTTTAATAATCATGTTAATTGCCGTGCCCCATTATCTGAATGGCGCGTTAACTCCAAAGAACGCGATAGACCAAACATCAGCCGCTAAGATTATAGGCAACTGGGACACCCAATATCAGCAAATACAATTCGGAAATAAATTCCTGCTCCGGGGCGCTAATCTTGAGAAGAGATCAAACAGGATCAGACTTCAACTCATTTGGGAGAGCATGAATGACCAACTGTTGAAATACACAGTCGCCGTTCATGTTCTGGACGATAGCCGCAGGACGCTGTTCCAAGCGGATTATCCACAAAACAGGGGACAGATTTTGGTGCGCGATCATGTAATCTGGCGCGAGGAAACCGAAATTCCCTTGGAAGAGCTTTCAGGTGCGACTGCTATTGCTATCGTACTTTATTCCATCGAAAACTTGGAAGCCCTTTTGCCTGATTGTGGTGACAGGGACCGGGACAACAAACGGCTGCTAATGCTCTGTTTGTATAGCCGGATAATCCCCAAATTTAATCGCAACAACGCACTCAAAAGTTTCATTCGTATTTTTTATGTCATAATTGATTTTCATCCTTCAAAAGCGATGTTTTGCTAAACCTTCATGGGGCGATCTTTCCAATGAAAAAATATCTTCGGAGTATCATCAAAAAATTTGTTGCGATTGGATTAACGGAATATATTGAAAACCAAAGACTTGTTGCAAAAGAAGTTGAAGAAAATAAAGCAATCATTGCTGAAATTGCAAGGCAGAATGAAGACAGTCACAAGGTCATAACGGAATATGCTGAAAAGATGAATGCAGACAGTTATAAGTCGATAACGGAATATGCAGAGAAAATGAATGCGGACTGCTATAAGGCGATAGCGGAAATATATGAAAAAGTGATGAAGGAACTTCCTTCAACTACATGGAGTTTGATTTCGGAGCATACACATCTGAGCGGCAAATTTTTTCCCTATAAAAGTCAGGCATCTTTTTACCATGTACCAAAACAGCACAATCTCATGGAAAATTTGGGAGATCCGGTAGCCCTCCCTATTCCTCCGAAACATTTATGGGAAGGATATGCCGAAACTGAAGATGGATATCTTGATACCGGCAGAGTGCATGTTACCCGGATGGTGGAAATTCTTTCCCAGGATAATTTCCAGATTCAGAGCGACTTCAGGGTCATGGAATTGGGATGCGCCGCGGCAAGGATGCTTAGATGGCTTGCGGACAAGGCCGTCAGCGGCGAATTCTGGGGCGTGGATATTTGTGCCGAGCACATTATCTGGTGTCAGCAGAATTTGAGTCCCCCATTTCACTTCTTTACGACAACGACAGAGCCGCACCTGCCGTTTCCGGATGCATATTTTGATTTTGTCTATGCGGGTTCCGTGTTCAGCCATATCAGTGAGCTGGCGGATTTCTGGTTCTTAGAACTCAGGCGCGTTCTTAAAAATGGCGGAAGGTTATATGTCACCATACATGACAGAAATACAATCGATCGGCTCTTTGAGACGAATCCTACTTTTTTTCTTTCTGAGGAACTCAGCAAAGTTGATAAGGAAACAAAAATTCTTTCAACAGAATTTGACATGTTTGCATTTGCGATGTTTTCCAATGACGAAAAGCGTAACCCCAAAGGCGCAATGGTCTTTTATGATATCGATTACCTGAAAAGAAAATTCCAGGATATCTTCACTATCAAGTCGATAACTCAGGAAGCATACGGTCTTCAGACTGCTTTGCTGTTCGAAAAAAAATAAATTCCTGTTGTATTTCAAAAAGGCTATTGTTGCTTTGAAGGTGTTGCGCGGAGTTCGATCTTGCGGATGCGATACTTGCCTGCAACCGTGCCGGGGTCAATGCGCAGTCGGTATTCTTCGCCCGCCGGCAAAGGGATTGGCAGGAATATTACGTTGTGACCTGTTTCCAGGGGCGCTTTAAAGGAATCGTTTTCGTTAAATGCGTCATTGCCCGACCAAAAGACTTGAAATATCCCTGCAGCAGGCGCATCCATATCAATAAGCAAAACAGATTCCGAATTCCCGGGCACCAGAAAAGACTTCGATGTTTCCAAGCCAGGGTCGTTATTGGTGGCGTTGACAGCGATCGCATCTCCTTCAATTGCAAGGCCGTCAATGTTGACCCCAAACAGGGTGTTAACTTCGTTGACGGTCAATAAATAGATTGAATTTCCCCGGGCGAACCGGGCAGCAAGGCGGAATTCATCAGGAATCCCGATTTCGGGAGGAATTGTCAAGGCCCGTTCCGTCTGTGCTTCCACAACCACATCCGGCGCCTCCTCTTGAACCATGCGCCGCAATTCGTTAAATGTCACATGATAAATACCTGCATGTCGATGATGTTCCCATTGGTAGGGAAATGCGGTATGGGTGCCCGGAAAAAATGATTCCAGACCACCACAAAAAGCCTTCCAGGATGAATCCGAAAAAAGCACAAGATTGCCGCTCCGTCCCGCAGCTTTTGAACATTTTGAATCGGACCAGTCACCGGA
>JAPLJE010000830.1 GCA_026388755.1 Deltaproteobacteria bacterium
TGGCCGAGGCCGATGCACTCGTTAAACAGATTAATTCTGATGCCGTCAAAGACATGAAGGAAGAGCATCGCCTCCAGTTTGAAGTTCACGCGCATAACTTGAAAAAGATCAAATCCAAACTTCAGGGCAGGATCGATAAGAAAGAAACATCGGAAATCGGTTCCGGCGCCGAGGGCGTCCACGAGGCGATCGACGATATTGTGAAGGCCATGCAGGTTATGATGGGGACTTACACAAAAAAATGACTGATCCAATAGGATCAAGAAGCAGAAAGGTGGGGAGTTCCATAAGCCTATGTCAACTAACCCAAACAATAGAGGAATAAGTACCCTGGAGCGCATCGCGGGCCGGGTCATGACGGAACGCGGGTTTCTGGTCGAATTTTCAGCGGCTGCTCTGAACGAGCTGGAAAAGATTGCGCATGTCGAATGGGGGGCGAAATCTCCCTGGAAGGACCTGCGGCACCTGCTCTGGGCATCGATTGATAACGATGATTCCTTGGACCTGGATCAACTGACGGTGGCGGAGATCCTGCCGGATAAGACGGTAAAGATTTTTATAGCTGTCGCCGACGTGGACGCCATCGTAAAGAAAAGCTCGGCTATTGATGAACATGCCCGGCAGAACACGACTTCGGTCTACACGGCCGGCAATGTATTTCCCATGCTCCCGGAGAAACTCTCCACGGATCTCACCTCGCTGAATTATCATGAAGACCGTCCGGCCGTTGTCATCGAGACGGTGATCAGTGATGCGGGGGAGGTGCAACGCTCGGATATCTATCGTGCCCTGGTCCGGAACTTCGCCAAGCTGGCCTACAATAGTGTGGCGGCCTGGCTGGAAGGTGAAGGGCCCATGCCGGAGGCTGTTGCGGCTGTTCCTGGGCTTGCGGAGAATCTCCGTATTCAAGACCGGGTGGCGCAGCAACTGAAAGGCTTGCGCCATGAGCATGGCGCCTTGGATCTACAGACGCTGGAAGCTCGTCCGATCATTGTCGAAGATGAAATCCAGGATCTGCGGGTGGATGAGAAGAACCGGGCCAAAGAGCTTATCGAGGACTTCATGATTGCGGCAAACGGTGCGACCGCGCGTTTCCTACACGGGAAAAAAATCCCCTCCCTGATGCGCATGGTCCGTTCCCCCAAGCGGTGGGACAGGATCGTGGAGATCGCGGCCCAGCTCAATTCGAAGCTTCCTGCGGAGCCGGATTCAAGGGCACTGGCGAGTTTCCTGGCTGCGCGGAAAACGGAAGAGACGGCACCCGGCCACTTCGGCCTTGCCGTCAAAGATTACACTCACTCAACGGCCCCCAACAGGCGCTTTCCGGATCTGGCTACCCAGCGCATCCTGAAGGCTGCCCTGGATGGGTCGCCCATGCCCTACAGCCGGGACGAACTGGTGGAAGTGGCCCGACACTGTACGGAGAAGGAAAACGATGCCAACAAGGTAGAGCGGCTCGTTGCCAAGTCTGCCGCGGCCATGCTGCTTTCTTCGCGGATCGGAGATCAGTTTGACGCCATGTGCACGGGTGCCGCCGACAAGGGGACATGGGTTCGCATCTTTCATCCACCCGTTGAAGGTCGACTGCTCAACGGGCATGAAGGCGTCGATGTGGGTGACCGGCTTAGGGTGCAACTCATCCACACGGATGTGGAGAAGGGGTATATCGATTTCAAGAAGATCCACTAAATGATTGCACCCATCACTGTCCCGGAATTTACAGAATCAAGCCCAGAGCAATTATGGGTCAATACAGATAAAGGAGATCAACCATGAGTAAAACCATGCAACTGACGGTTACTGTACGTCCTTATTATCAAAAAGATCTGCAAGGGACTTATCCCAAACTGGCGCGCGAGTTGGGATATCTGGATTCGAGTCTGGCGAACCGGAGTCCCTCAGTTTATGAATTGGTGGGACAGTTAGATCAGCTTCTTTATCGCCATGATGGAACACCGCTCAGAGAGGTGCTTCTCCGGCATAGCGAGAAGCTCCGGAACTTGTATAAGAGTATTCAAGAGAATATCGCCGATTGGAAGCTCGCCCAGGCTGACAAACTTCTGTACAGCATCGAGGATATATTTGACGAAATTGAATCGGAATTGGAATAGCCATTCAGGAAAGGCAAATTGTCATGAAAAAAATTGGAATGATGCTTGGCGGAGGAATCCTTTTGGTCATTGTGCTCTTCGGATGGTGGGTCTTCAATCGCCCTGAACGCGGCACGACCGGGTCGGTCAGCACGCAGTTCCGTTGGCTCGGGCCCAACGACAAGATCGCGATCGACGGCTTCGACGACCCCAAAGTCCAGGGTGTCGCCTGTCATATCTCCCGTGCGCAAACCGGAGGTGTGAAGGGTGAATTGGGCGTGGCGGAGGACACGAGTGATGCCAGCATCGCCTGTCGTCAGGTTGGCCCGATCAAGATCGTCGGTGAACTCAAGGATGGCGAGCGGGTCTTCGACGAGAAACGCAGCCTCGTGTTCAAGAAGCTTCAGGTCGTGCGTTTCTTCGATCGCGAGCGCAATGTGCTGGTATACGTGGCATATAGCGATCGGGTTCTCGCGGGTAGCCCGAAGAACAGCATCAGCACAGTGCCGATCATGGGGTGGCCGGCAC
>JAPLJE010000707.1 GCA_026388755.1 Deltaproteobacteria bacterium
AAAGGGTTGAACAGTCCTGACTTTGCAAAGTATTCTATTGGTGTCGTTCCCCAGAATGCGTATGCTCCCTATCTCTACGCCAGTAAAGTGGCACGCAACTGCGGGGATGATCCCCAATGTATTCAAATCGAACTCCCCGAGTATCTCCAACCCTGCACTGAGGTGGATCTGGGCAAGGAGCTATTTGTTGGATTTCGAGCCTATCTTGAACCTCCCACAGCGGTTGGACCCAATCCGGCTGAGCTTCTTTATGATCAGGTCATCAAGTTCAAAAAGTCTTCAAAATAAATGCACAAGACCCAATTAGCCGTTTGACATTAAAGGAGTTCAATACAGAAGATGGTTGGCGATAAGGCCGAACAGTTTTCCAAAAGCATAATGAGCACAGGATCGGACCAAGATATATGAAAAGAAAAATGATTTTTGCCGCATATGCGATGTTATCCGCATTTTATTTTGATTCAAGCAATTATGCAGAATGTCAAACGCAATTCCTGGATTCTTTTTTTGCAGAACATCGGTCTCTTGGTAATATCGATAGTGAAGGTATCAATCCAGGTAGGGTAACTGATGGAAAAATCTGTAATCAGATTGGTTTTCAGTACTACGAAAATGGAGACTACGCCAATGCAATAGGCTACTATAAAAAAGCGATTGCATTGTCTCCGGATTATCCAATCCCCTTTAATAACCTCGGTGTGGTCTATTATAAATCGAATAAACTGGAATTGGCCCGTGAATGCTTCTCTAAAGCCATTGACTTGAATCCTGAATATGTTAAAGCAATATGCAATCTGGCAATTGTATCCTATAAAGTGGGGGATATGGAAGCAGCCAAGCAGCTTTTCCATAAGGCGAAACACATTGACAGTTCCTATGTTAAGCAGCGAATTGATAATTATATTAATCATAATCAGTAGGTTATGTATTTAGTGCATAAGGACCAATTTATGCAAACTGCCCACCATTCGCCCTCAACAAATGTCACACCTGGATGATTTTTCTCATCACTATTCAGGTGCCGTCGCTTTTGGCGACCAATCGACTCGGAAATGTCCTTGACAGCGTCCAGGACAGGTGCTATCCAAAACTCTCAAAAAGCGTTTTTCTTATCACCGGCAGGCAAATCCAAAGACATGGAAGGAGGAAGCGATGAAAGACAGTAAGGCTCTTTTGGTAGGGATGGCGATCATGGCCATGGTTGGCCTGGGCGGTTGTTGCGGAGGCGGGAGTACTACGGTCAAGGAGCAGCCTATCACCACGACCACAACCACAACAACTTTAGGAGAAGAATTGAAATCCCTTAGGGATGCCTATGACAGGGGTATCATCACCGAGAAGGAATATAACGCATCCAAAGAAAAAATCATAAAGCAGAGAACCGCGACCGATAGTAAGTAATCGGAACGTGTTGAAATAAGGAGTAAATCTGATCTTGCATGGGTTCCGGACAGCCGGCAATAAATGGGCCATCGTCTTGGCATGGTGCGTCCTCATCTTTTGGTTTGCGCCTGGTTCCGGCATCAGCGCCGGGGCTGCAGATGAGCCAATGAAAGGACCCCATGCCGGTACCCTGAAATCTGCATCAACTCGTAAACCCCCAACCTCAAGCATTCAAATTGCCTTTCTCGAATCCATCAAATTCTATCAAAAATGGATCTCTCCCATCGGTGGAGACCGCTGTGGTTTTCGCCCCAGTTGTTCGCGGTATGGTTATGAGGCCGTCACAACCCAGGGACCCATCGTGGGCCTCATGATGATCGGCGACCGGTTGACTCGCTGCAATATCTGGAAAAGCCCCGGACCCGATTATTTCCTGCTCCCCAACGGGAGACTTTACGACCCCCTTTCACATAATCTGCTTGTGGATAAATGAGACTATCGATTGGCGTCCTGGCTTTATTGATCCTCTGCTTTTGCCCTCCGCTTAGCTCGCCTTGGGCTTCGGAAAAAGGGGTTCTCCTGACTGAAGACATGGAGTTGAAGGTCGCCGACGCTTTCATGGATGAGCGTGAGTACTACCGGGCGATTACCGAGTATAAAAAGTTCCTGATCCTTTTCCCCGATTCGGACAAGGCGGATTACATTTTATTAAAAATTGGCATGGCGTATTATCACGGCGAGGAATATGAGGCATCTGCACGGACTCTCGCAAATCTGAGGAAGAAATATCCGGAGAGCACCTATGCTCCCGAAGCCCTGTATTTTGAGGGGCTTGGATATTGGAAGCTCAAGAAATACGCAGATGCAAAAACCGCCCTGGAAGAGGTCGTAGCCTCCTATCCCGACTCCAACCATGCCCCCCTGGCACTGGTTGCGGATTCGATACTGGCACTGGATCAGGACAATGTGAACGCCAGCAGGCAAGACATGGAAAAGATGATCGCTGCCTATCCCGATTATCCTGCTTCGATGAGGGCAAAAGAAACTTTTGGGCTGTTTGACCAATATCAGGACCTTCCCAGAAAGTCGGAGATCCTGGCAGGGATCATGTCGGCAGTGGTGCCGGGGAGCGGTTACATTTATGCTGAACATTATGGTGATGGCATTACCGCCTTTCTCATCAATGCTCTGGCTATCGCCGGAACCGTAACCGCTGTCTATAACGAGAACTATGCCGTAGCCGCTATTGTTGGCGGCGTCGGGCTGCCATTCTACATCGGAAACATTTACGGTTCAGCCAATGCCGCAAAGAAATGGAACATTGCGGTGAGGAACGAATTGCGCAACCGGATCTCCGTAACCCTCAACTACGATTTTTAGGTGGCCGTCCGGACCACTCACCACCACAAGGAGAAATGCCATGGAAAACGGAATCACAAGAAGAGATGTATTGAAGCTCTCGGGGTTGACTCTGGGGGGATTAGCTATGGGCAATACTGCCGTCGCCGGCGACTGTATGGCGCAACCGCTTGATCCCACAAAAAGGAATGACCTGATTGATAGTTTGCCGCCGTTTTGCCCCGGAAAGGAGACGCTGAGTCCCATTGAAATGCGGATCACCTTTCTTGGAACCTCTTTTCTTCCGCGGCTGGCACAGGAATGCAACAGCATCTTTGTCGAAGTCGGTGGCGGAAAAAACGGTGAAGCCCTGGATCAATTCATATTCGACTGCGGCAGCGGCGTCGTTGCCAAGTATAATGCCATGGGCATCCCTATGAGAAAGATGGACAAGATATTTCTGACGCATCTGCATGGCGATCACATGAGCGATCTGCCGCATATCTACTTATTTGGCCCTGCGCAGGACCGAAAGACCCCCCTGTATATTTGGGGGCCCAGCCCTTCCGGACTGACCGACCCTATTGACTCTCATGTATATAATGACGATGGGCTTAACGTGTTCTGCCAGAAATTCAGGGACATGTTACGATGGCATACCGAGAGTTTCAGTTTCCTCTCAACCAGTTATCAGAATTATGATCCGCCCACAAAGATGGATTGGGGCCTTCCAGTAAAACCGTTACCTGTTGTTCCGACCATCGGCCCTCCCGATCCCACCAACGCGGATGGCTACGGCGTTGGCGGTTATTCTATAGTACCGATCCAACTGGACTGGACGAAAAATGGCGATAAGGATGATAATATCGCATATAATAACCATAGCACCGGTGTAAAAATTACGCATTTTCCCATGATACATGCCCGGAAGGGTTCCATAGGCTACAAGCTGGAGTGGAAGGGCTTGTCGATGATCTTCTCCGGTGATTCGAGGCCCAGTTACGAAATGATCAACCAGGCAAGCGGAGTAAACGTTTTGATTCATGAGATGGTCGTGCCGCCAGAAGTCTGGGCAGCGAAAAATCTCGGGTATCGAACCCCTTCTGAGGCTTATTCCGATCCGAATTTCCAGTCAGCTCTGGAGGTCGCAAATGCCGTCCAAGAAAGCTCACATACGCCGCAGGGCGCTTTCGGGTATATCCTCAGCCAGATTAAACCGCCGCCAAAACTTGCCGTGGCCACCCATTTTCAGGCAACAGATGATACAATCAAATCCGCTTTCAAAAGTATTCGCAACCATTACCCAAAAGGCGAGGTCACGATGGCAGCGGATTTAATGGTCCTGACCGTCACGGCAAACGAAATAACCAAACGCAAGGCAGTCGTCAACGATTATGCCTGGTACCCATTGGCCGTTTTAACTGATAAACTGGCCGAACCCAAGTATCACGATATCCAGGGAAATATGGACCCGACGGCTCAGATTGACCTGACCGAGCTCATTCCGCCAGGTACGGATGCCAATGGTAAACCGACTTATGATCCTTCAGGTTATTGATTGACTGATTGGATGCACCGGCATCAATGAGCTATCGGAAACAATTTGCAAGGTGCTTGAATGAGTGGACCCGGAGTGCGCTACAAAGGTTATTCCTCAAGGCTGCATTGACAGAAAAATATTTCATCTTAATCTTATTTAAACGCTGTTTTCAGAGCGGATTCAACGATTAAGCTGAAAAGGAGAGACATCATGGCATATACATGTAAGAATTGCGGAGCCGTTGCTAACGAACCGGGCCATTTGTGCAATCCCTGCGGAGATAAAGCCAATTGCAGTTTTTGCGGAACCCCGAGTGTGGATACCGGACATATGTGCAAAGATAAACTGGCGGCCATGAAATATGTCTGCGGGGGATGCGGCCGCGTCGCCATGGAAATGGGACATCTTTGCAAACCCTCGGCCATCAAATGATCGGCCAAATATAAACCATATATCGATACAAGTTGGGAACCGGGGGTTACGACCCGGTTCCCAACTTGTATCGGATGGGTATATGCTTAAATACATTTCATCCATGATATAAGGAATGTGAACGATGAATGCTGAGTGGTAACGTTTTTGTTTTGTTGCTAACAAAAGGAGGCAACACCATGAAAGATAAGGAAAGTTTACATTTGAAAGTGCAGGATCTGTGTAATTGCTTTGCAACCACGGACCCGCTTAAAGAAATGTCCATTGTTAAAAATGGTGCGGACAAGCAGGAAGCTGCATTAAAATGGCTGGCCTTGGCTGCGCTGCATGGGGTGAATAACAATGCCGAACAGATTTCCATCACAAAATCGGATGACGGCAAAGTAGCGGTGACAGCCGAATACCGCAAAACCGACCTTCCCTCTCCCGGCAGCGAAGTGGCTGAAAAGATCTTCGAATCGCTGATCGGCATCACATATCTTGAAGGCGGTGAAGGGAAAACCCGATTGGCGCTGGGGATCCGGGACAGCAGCATCGATCTGTCGATCAAAATGAAATCCAGAGACGGCGGCAAGAAGGTCACGATAAGATTTCAATAATCGCGAGCGTCATCGGCGTCGGCTTTCCGGTTTTTCCGTCCAACTGCTGTTCAAACCCCAAGATACCGCATGCGGACGGAAACTGCCGCCTGCAATTGCCCGGATGTCCCGCTCCAGACCGACCTCCCCTTTTCCATGATATAGTGACGGTCTGCAACGCGGCAGAGCACGCGAACGCTCTTATCAATAATCAGGATGGAGAGCCCGGATTCCTTCAGTTCCCGCAGACATCGCCAGATCTCGGCGCGAACCAACGGGGCCAGCCCTTCGGTGGCTTCATCCAATATTAGCAGTTTGGGATTGGTCATCAGGGCGCGGCCGATGGCGACCATCTGCTGCTCCCCGCCGGACAACTGATTCCCCATGTGATGCCGTCGCTCCGCCAGAATCGGGAAGAGTGACCAGATCCTTTCCAGGGTCCAGGGATCGCGAGATGCAGAGCGGTTTGCGGCGGTCGCCGTCAGATTCTCGCAAACCGTCAGGCTGGGAAATATCTGGCGGTCTTCGGGCGCCAGGGCAATCCCCTGCTTGGCGATCCGGTAGGGGGCCAGATTTCGGATTTCGCGTCCTTCGAACCGGATGGATCCGCGCCGGGCCGGCGTGAGCCCCATGATGGAGCGAAGCGTGGTTGTTTTCCCCATCCCGTTTCGCCCCAGCAGCCCCACCACTTCCCCCCCGCGGACCTCCAGGCTCATGCCGAAAAGTCCCTGGCTGGCGCCATAAAATGTCTCAATCGACTCGACTTCAAGCACCTTCCATCTCCTCATCTCCCAGATAAGCCTTGCGCACCTCGGCAAGGGAGCGAATCACATCCGGTGTTCCGGTAGC
>JAPLJE010000335.1 GCA_026388755.1 Deltaproteobacteria bacterium
CGATGCATCCGTATTGAGTCCGACAATCAGGCGATCTCCCAGATCTCTGGACTGATGCAGAAGATGAATATGGCCCGGATGAAGCAGGTCATAGCATCCATTGGTAAATACCACTTTCTGGCCGGAGCTCTGCCAGGATTTGACCAGAATCCGGGCAGACTCCAGGACGGCGATTTTGGATGTGCCGGTGCTCAGGCGCTGCATGTCATTCAGCTCTATGGCTGACGATAGCTCGGGACGGGTAATGGGCTGGGTTCCCAGTTTCCCCACCACGATTCCGGCTGCCAGATTCGAGAGCTGAGCTGCTTGAGCAAAGGAAAGCCCCAATGCAAGGCCGGCAGCCAGCGTGGCAATGACCGTGTCTCCGGCGCCGGAGACGTCGAACACTTCCCTGGCTCTTGCCGGGATCATGAGGGGGGAAGCATCATTCCCGCAAAGAATCATTCCCCTGGAGCCCCGCGTGACCAGGAGCCATTCCAGTCCGTATTGGCGGCGGATGGCCGAGGCGCTCTGAAGCAGCTCCGGCTCGCTCTCTTCGGCAGTGCTGCCTGTGACCTGTTCCAGTTCGGCGGTATTGGGGGTGATGCAGGTCGCTTCCTGGTAACGGGACCAGTCTGCTCCTTTGGGATCCACCAGAACAGGAACACCGCGAGCCCTGCAATAGCGAATGAGGTGTTGGCAGAGATCCGGCGTCTGAAAAATACCTTTTCCGTAATCGGATAAAACGACCACGTCACATTCAGGGGCTTTCTGTTCAAACAGGGCGATGATTTTCTCTTCCAGCCCCAGGCTTAAAATTCGGGGTTCTTCCTCATCCAGACGAAGGAGCTGCTGGCCTCTGGCCATAATGCGGGTCTTGGTAATGGTTGGCCGGGCAATGCTCTCCTGAAGCAACGGATCAATGCCTTTTTCCAAAAAAATTTTTCTTAAACGGTTCCCGGCTTCATCATTGCCGCAAACACCCAGGATTGAAACCGGGCATTCCAGGCCGGCAAGGTTTGCCGCAACATTTCCCGCGCCTCCTGGAACCTCGGATTGCTGCCGTATCCGGACAACAGGCACCGGCGCTTCCGGCGATATCCGCTTGACATCGCCCCAGAGATATCGATCCAGCATGACATCGCCGACAACCAGGATCCGTTTTTGCTTCAATGCGGATAAATTCATGAACCCGGGTCCTTTACAGGGGCATGCGGAACAATCACCGGGCAGCCGACTTCACCTTTGAGGCCGCCGCCGTTTCTTCCCAGAAGTCCGATGGTCTGCATTCCCATGGAAGCCGCTTTTCGAACCGCTTCATGAATATTGGGGGAATTGCCGGAAGTGGAAATGACGAGCAGCATATCTCCTTTCTGGCCCAGCCCCTCGACCTGCCGGGAAAAGATCCGGTCGAATCCATAGTCATTGCCGATTGCCGTCAAAGCGGATGAATCCGTGGTTAAGGCTATGGCGGGGTAAGACGCCCGTTCCTTTTCAAACCGGCCCACAAGTTCCGCCGCAAAATGCTGGGCGTCCGCCGCGGAGCCGCCGTTTCCGCAGATGAGGATTTTTTTGCCGGATTCGAGCGTTGCAGTCAGCTCCTTTGCCGCGCGGAGAATTTCCGGCTCCATGAGCTTCAGAGCCTGAAAACAGTCTATATGCTCAGAGAGTTGATCAAAAAACAACCGTGTGTTCATTCTTCTCCTTAATCCAGTCCCCTTTTTCATGACAATGTTTATCACGCTTTCAAGGCAGTTTCATAAATCGTTGCAGCCAGAAGCGGAATCATGATCTCATGATGACCCGTAATAGCATATCCCTTGCCTCCAGGCAATACGGGGCGTTGAACCACATTCACGGTCGGCCGGTAATGCTGGATCATGTCAAAATTGGCGGTCGTAAAATGGGTAACGGGAAATCCCAGATTGCGGACAACGGCCAGGGCTTTTAGAAAAACCTCCGGCATCAGGACTGCGCTGCCGAAATTGAGCACAACCCCCCCGTCCCCTCCCGTCCCCTAGCCGGGAAACCGATTCCGTAAAAATACGGAAATCCCGTAGGGACGCTTCCCCTATGGCGGCTCCGCTGGCCGAAGGATGCTGATGCACAATATCGGTTCCCAGTGCCACATGAAGGGTATAGGGGATTTTCAGCCGAAAACATTCATAGGTCAGAGCCCGGTTCAGATGCGGCGGTGCTTCCTGTGAGAGCAGCCTTCCCACTGCTTCTCCAAAGCCTTCCGCGGGTGATTCTTTCGATGCCGCGGACTGCCTGGCGGCTTCGTTGACCAGGGCTGCCGTGTCTTCGGCCATGCCAAACGATCCGTCTTCAAGCTGGGAAGCCACATCTTCGGAGGTATGACCAAAACGGGCCAGCTCCGTATCATGAATGGCCGCAGCTCCGTTTGACGCCACGTGGGTAATATACCCGTTTTCAGCCAGTCCTGCAAGCACCGGACTGCATCCGGTTTTGATGACATGGCCGCCGATCATGGCAATGACCGGTTTGTTTTTCTTTTTTGCCTTGACCACTGCCAGGGCAATGGCTTTCAGGGCATCGGCTTTCAATATTTTCGGCAGCGCATCCAGAAATTCCCGCATCGTCATGTTGGCGCGAATGGGTCCGGCTTCAAGTTCCGTGGTTACCTTGGAAATCCGCTCTCTGGCTGAGCAGGTGCGGACCCGGCTGATGTCGATTTCCGGGTATGGCGTCATGGCTTCTCCTGTTATGGCAATTGATGGCTTCGTAAAAAGTCCAATATCTGCGTTGAGCTTCATCCTTCGTTATTGCGGCGTACTT
>JAPLJE010000201.1 GCA_026388755.1 Deltaproteobacteria bacterium
CGGCCGTGGAAGAGCAATCCATCACCACCAATGATATTGCAGGCAATGTTGCTCAGGCAGCCAGGGGAACACACGAAGTTACCCAGAATGTGGCTCAGAGTTCGATGGTGGCTCTGAGTATAGCCAGAGAGATTTCAGGCGTAAATCAGGCAAGCAAAGAAATCTCTTCAAACAGTTCCCAGATCAGCCTCAGTGCCGACGAGCTCAAGAAACTGGCAGAGAGTTTAACGGAAATGGTAGAGATATTCAAAATGTGAGCATTCGTGAATGAATCTAAGAATCAGGAGAAAGAAATATGCCGGGCCGTTTGGAAAGATCACAGCCTTATATTGACTTGACCACATTCAATATCGGGGATGCGTGCTGCGGAATAGATATCTTGAGGGTTCAGGAAATCAATAAACTGACCGAAGTTACGTGCGTCCCTTTGGCGCCTGATTATGTGGAAGGGATTCTGAACCTTCGGGGGCAGATCATTACGGTGATTGATGTCGGAAAAAGACTGGGGCTGCCATCCAGCGAAGCGGATGATGCAAAGAACCGGAGAAATATCATTGTTCATTTTGAAAATGAATCCGTAGGCCTTTTGGTGGACAGTATCGGCGATGTGTTCAGGGCAGAACAAGAGAATATCGAATTGCCGCCTGCGAATGTGGCGTTATTTTGAAGGCGTCCTTAAGACCGAAAAACAGTTAATCAGCATTTTAAACCTGGCCGAATTGCTTGGGTGATCGGATTCCGTATGTCTGATATCGTGACGCTTAAAGCGCTTATCGTTGATGATAGCGCCATGCACCGCAAGATCGTTCGGGAAGCTCTGGGGGCTTTCCCATTTATTGAAGTGATCGGAGTCGCCCAGAATGGAAAAATCGCGCTATTAAAATCAGCTTCGTTGAAACCGGACCTGTTGATTCTGGATATTGAAATGCCCGAAATGGATGGGCTGGAAGTGCTGGAACGCCTCAGACTGGAATTGCCGGAAGCTGTTGTCATTGTGTTCAGTGCCTTCACCACGGAAGGGGCCAGGATCACGTTACGGGCGCTTGAACTGGGCGCCTTTGATTTCATCCCCAAACCCAGTGAGGGGAAGCTGGAGGAGAACAGAGAACGCTTCAAGTTGCAGATTGCGCCCATGCTGGAAACATTGGTTCGATCAAAGAGAATAAAGCCGGTTGTAAAGAAGACTTCGGTTCATCGGAACAATCAAATCATCGCTAATCCGGGTCCGATGATTTTGCGGCGACCTTCGGATAAGTCTAAAGCAGTTGCCATAGGCATTTCAACAGGCGGACCGGTAGCACTGTCAAAACTGATCTCCAACATTCCCGCGGATATCGGCGTTCCCATATTTATCGTCCAACACATGCCGCCCATGTTTACCGATGCGCTTGCCGGCAAACTCAATTCGATGGGTCATATTTCGGTTAAGGAGGCGACCGATGGTGAGGTGATTCGAGCCAATACCGTCTATATCGCTCCCGGAGGCAAGCAGATGAAGGTAGCGGCATCAGATCCGGGCAACCTGCTGGTGATTCAGGTGACCGACGACCCCCCCGAAAATAACTGTAAACCCTCCGCGGATTATCTGTTTCGGTCCATAGCGCATCATTATGGAAAGTATGCTACAGGGGTTATCATGACAGGCATGGGCCATGACGGAACCGATGGATTGATACTGATGAAGCAAAACGGGGCCTTGATCATTGCTCAGGATGAATCCACCAGCACTGTGTATGGTATGCCCAGAAAGCCCGTGGAGATTGGGATCGTGGATGTAATTGCCCCATTGGACCTTATAGCCGAGGAAATCTGCCGAACCGTTCGAGACCGGTTTAAGGGTCGGTGATTGTGAAGGGTCATGCTGGAAATTGATCAGACCGAATTCAGATTGTGGGCAAGGTATGTTTATGATATCTCAGGTATTTCACTGGAGCCGGCCAAATCCTATCTGATTGAATCCAGACTGGGCCCGTTGCTGAAAGAAAATGCATGCCGGACATTCAGCGATCTGTATCGAAAATCCAAAATGGACAGCACCCAGACCATTGAAAAGCGGATCATTGATCAGATTACAACCAATGAAACGTTTTTTTTCAGGGATAACGCCCCTTTTGATATGCTGAAATACAAGATATTGCCGGATATTGTGGACTGGAAAACGCAAAAGGCATTTTCCAGTAATCCGGTTGCTATTCGGATCTGGAGCGCCGGATGCTCTACCGGACAGGAGGTTTACAGCATCGCCATTGCGTTGAAGGAGATTCTTGTTGATCTGAATAAGTATAATGTGACGGTTTTGGGAACCGATATTTCCGGCATGGCAATTGCGCGGGCCAGTCAGGGGATGTATACCCGGTTCGAAATGGACCGGGGCCTGACGCCCGAACGAATGGAACAATATTTTATTCGCAAAGACGAGGCGTGGAAAATCAAGGATGAAATCCAGGCCATGGCAACCTTCAAAAAGATGAATCTGATGCAGCCTTTTACGTGGATGGGGAAGTTTGACGTCATATTTTGCAGAAATGTGGGCATCTATTTCACGATTGAAGATCGGAAAAAACTGTTTCGTCATATCAAAGACGTCCTTGCGGCAGATGGAAGGCTGATCATCGGCTCCACCGAGTCGTTGACAGGTATCGCCCCTCAATTTGAATCCAAGCGCTATCTCAGATCGGTGTTTTACCAACTGAAGAAATAACATGACGACTCAGGCAGAAGGAATGATCTATGACCGGTTTACCCAGACGAATAATTGTAGTGGATGACAGCCAGACGATAAGAATGCAGATTCGAGAGGAACTGGAGGAAGGGGGATACGAGGTGATCGAAGCTAAAAATGGACTTGAGGCTCTCATCCTTGCCGCTTCTCCACCCCCCCCGGATCTGATTACGCTGGATATTGAAATGCCGAAGATGAACGGTTTTGAAACGTGTCGAAAGCTGAGAGAGGCTCATTATGCCCGGTTTTTTGTAAAATGTGAAGACCATCGTGTACCCATTATTTTCGTTACCGGTAACGACACGATTGAGGATCGAAAAAAAGGCTTTGAGATGGGCGCCGTGGATTTTATCTCAAAGCCGTTTCAGAAAGGGGGAATCCTTGCCGTTGCAAACAAAATCCTGAATCCTCCTCCGATGCAGAAGGGAATCCATGCCCTTGTCGCCGATGACAACATTGTTTCCAGGAAAGTTGCATCCTTATGTCTGAGCCGGGAAGGAATTGAAGTTCATGAGGCCGAGGACGGTAAACAGGCATACGAGATCATGCGTACAGCGGGGAACAAGATGGATATCGTCATTACCGACCTTAACATGCCGAACATGGATGGAATGGAGTTGTGCAGGCAT
>JAPLJE010000263.1 GCA_026388755.1 Deltaproteobacteria bacterium
ACTGGATGAACAAACCTGCCGTTACGATAGATAAACACAGTTCCATGCAGGAAGCATGGTGGATCATCGGGGCAACAACCGTGAAATCTATCAATAACCAGAGCCACTTCAACGGATAAAGGAGCCCGATCTTCCGACTTTAGACTACTTTTACAAGGCAAAATCTTCATGGGTATTCACAACCTGGACAGAATGTTTAGCCCCAAATCCATTGCCGTAATCGGTGCACACCAGAAACCCGACAGTATTGTCGACGTCATGATGCGCAATTTGAAGGAAGGCGGGTTTGGCGGTGAAATATTTCCGGTAAATCCGCATCGTAGCCAGATCATGGGATATAATGCCTTCAGCAGCGTCGATGCGATCCCATCGCCTGTGGATTTAGGCATTATTGCCACCGATATCGCAGACGCCCCCGGAATCGTCGAATCATGCGGCACTGCCGGAATGGGCGGTGTGGTCATCGTATCTGCAGGAGGTAAGGAGACCGGCGCAAAAGGCAGGGAGATCGAAACTGCTATCCGCCAGAAGGCAGAGGCCTTCGGCCTGCGAGTGATCGGCCCCAACTGTATCGGCATTATCAATTCCCGCACATTTTTAAACGCCAGCCTGTCTCACCGCATGCCAATTCCGGGAAAAACGGCATTTATCTCCCAGAGCGGCGCCATCTGTTCATCCATTCTCGATCTGTCTACCACAGACCAGATTGGCTTCAGTCATGTGGTCAGCCTGGGTTCCATGCTGGATGTGGATTTCGGGGATGTGATCGATTATCTGGGAAGTGACCCTTATGTCGGAAGCATCGTCATGTATGTCGAATGCCTGAGTCATTTCAGATATTTCATGAGCGCAGCACGGGCAGTGTCCCGTGTAAAACCCATCATTGCCCTTAAGTCCGGCAGAACGCAATCCGGCGCTATTGCGGCAGCCTGTCATACCGGCGCCGTCGCCGGCGTTGACGCCATTTACGATGCTGCTTTCAAACGGGCCGGCATTGTCCGGGTAAAAACTTTTGAAGAACTCTTTGATTGTTCAGAACTTCTGGCCAAGCAGCCGCCACCTGCCGGGGCCGGCCTTGCCATCATTACCAATGCCGGAGGGCCGGGAGTCATGGCAGTCGACATGTTGCAGGATTATGGGCAGGCGCCTGCTGTCTTGAGTTCTGAAACCTTTCAAAAGCTGGATCAGGTTCTTCCCGCCTACTGGAGCCGTTCCAACCCGGTGGATATCATGGGAGACGCCAGCCCGGAGCGCTATCTGAAAGCCGTCGACATCTGCCTGAACGCACCGGAGGTCAACGGCGTACTGGTCCTCTTTTCACCGCTTGCCATGAGCGAACCCGTTCGTATTGCCGCATCGCTCAGCGCTTATCTTCAGGATAAACCCAAATCGGTCATTACGTCCTGGATGGGCGGAGAAAGCGTAAAGCCTGCCCGTCTTATTTTTAATCGCGCCAGCATCCCGACTTTTGATACGCCGGAACGGGCGGTGCGCGCCTTTATGGATCTATACCGCTATGCGCGAAATATCGAGGTGCTTCAGGAAATCCCGCCAAAATTTCATCGCAGGCTGGAATTCAACCGGGACAAGGCCAGATCCCTGGTCGAAGCCCACATTCAAAGCTGCTGCCATGAAATGACCGAGATTGAATCAAAAGACTTGCTGGCTGCTTATGGGATTCCTGTCAACCCGGCGCTGTTTGCCGCAAGCGAAGATGAGGCTGTTCAGAAAGCCATTGAAACCGGCTTTCCCCTGGCCTTGAAAATTTTCCCCAGCGCCATTTCCCATAAGAGCGACCCCAACGGGATTCATCTGAATATTCAGAACCCCCTCGAGGTCAGGCTGGCGTTTCAAAACCTGATGGCCAGCGCAAAATCTTTCCATCCCCTGCCCGGTATTCAGGGTATAACCCATCAGCCCATGTTAAACTTGCCCCATCATGAACTGAAGATCAGCGCCAAAAAAGATCCGGATTTTGGACCGGTACTGATGTTTGGAACCGGTGGCGACATGTTCGACGTTTTCAAGGATCATGCATTTGCCTTGCCGCCCATTAACCGGCACCTGGCGAGAATCCTCATTGAAGAAACGCAGATCAGCAAGCTTCTCAAGGGATTCCGGAATCTGCCTTCGGCACGCATTGAACTTCTGGAAGAAATCCTCATGCGGGTATCTCAGCTTGTCACCGACATCGAACACATTGAGGAACTGGACATCAACCCCCTGTTTCTGGGAGATACCTGGGCAAGCGCGGTGGATGCAAGGGTGATTGTAGGGCCTTCGTCGACACCTTCCCCCCTGCATCTGGTCATCAGCCCCTATCCCAATGAGTTCGAAAAAAAAGTGTTCCGCGAAGGTTTCGGAGAGCTGCTGATTCGACCCATTCGACCAGAAGATGCGCCGCTGCTGCTTTCGCTCTACGAATCTCTATCCCCGCGAAGCATATACATGCGGTTTTTTACTCCTTTAAGAAGTTTTCAAAACAGCATGCTGGTGCGATTTACCCAGATCGATTATGATCGGGAGATTGCGCTGGTTGCCATTCAGGAAATCGAAGGGGAGGAAAAAATGCTGGGTGTTGCCAGGGTGATTCTAGACATCAAACCGCGTCACGGAGAATTTTCCGTTATCGTCAGCGATGCCTGCCAGGGCAAGGGGATTGGCGCTGAGCTTCTCAGCCAATGCCTGTCTATTGCAAAAGGGCGCGGCGTTGAAAGCGTGATGGGCGTCGTACTTACAGAAAACACACAGATGCTGACCCTTGGCAGAAAGCTGGGATTTAAAATTGCCAGAGTGCCATGCACCAGTGAATATGAACTGACGATCAATTTAAAGGACGCCGCAAAAATAACGGTTTGAGGGAAGGTGCTATTTGGACGAGAATTTTTCTATTTTCACACCTTGAGAGAAAATTTCAAAAGCAATGGCCAGGGTTTTTTTTAGATAATCCTTATCTTCATTCATGATTTTCTTACTGGCTTCCCAAAGGATAACCCCGGAAAACAGAGACCAGAAAATATCCGAAAGGGCAACCGGGTGTTTTTCGATAAAAACGCCTTTCACGACGCCTTCCCGAAAAATATTTGAAATGGCGCCGATGGATTTACGGGAAAGCTCCTCAATCTGGGTCATGAGCCGGGGAGACAGATTTTTCAACGTTTCGCTGGACTGAAGGTGAAACATGTTGATGATAATCAGAGGATCAAAATCATAGACATCATACATAGCCTCGATCAGCTTCTCTAATTTTTGTTCCGGCGAGAGCTCCGTTTCCTTGTTGACATGCTCAACCCGAATATGAAGGTACTGCAGAATCCTCAATGAAAGGGATGCATACAACTCTTCCTTATTTTTGAAATAGAGGTATAAGGTTCCCGGACTGAGTTCGGCTTCGCTGGCAATGTCTTCCATTGTTGACTTGTTGAACCCTTTTTCCGAAAAAACCCGTTTGGCCGCCACAATAATCTGCTGCCGCCGCCGCTCTTTTTCTCTTTCTTTTCGTTCTTGAATTCCCATGGTAACTATTCCTGAATAAAATTTATTTGTAATATTTATTTATATTTTATATTTTATATTTAGTCAATAAAAATATATCTCGATTGATTTTGAAAGTTTCATATTAAAAAATAAGACCGAATTGTCAAGATTCAATACAGTGTCTGACGGTGATTCATTCGAAATTTCCGGCCCGAATCTCGGACTGAATTATGGTACGTGCCACATTGCGATATTTTTATCCACAAATCTTCCAGAATAAAAACCGATTTATTTTGACCATCCGTGTGGAAAAATATATTTGGCCGAAACGACTATCAGAACAGAATGATGCGTGATAACAGAAAATGAAGGGACTTTGAGTGACGGACGCCTACGAAGTCAGCATGTAATGCTTCCATATCGTCGCGACTTTTTCCCTCATGGATCGGAACCGATCTTCAGAAACAACAGCCGGTCTTTCCTGAAGGTTTAACCGATGGACTACCGCCCGATATGTCAGGTAGGCTTCCTTAAGAAAATGGGCTTGATAATCCGGCAGGATTCCGGTTTCGATCAGGGTCTGCAGAAGGCGGACGTTATCGGTCCATTGAAGCAGCGCCGGATATTCATGGGATTTTGAAAGCACTAGATATTGTACCAGGAACTCAATATCAACTATTCCGCCGATATCCTGTTTGATATCAAATTGCTGCGGATCCTTGCCAGCATGTTCCCTTCGCAGCCTCTCGCGCATTTCCCCGACTTCACTGCAAAGGACTTCGGGTTCACGGATTTGCGAGATCACCTTTCGCCGAATGGCCTG
>JAPLJE010000071.1:0-1561 GCA_026388755.1 Deltaproteobacteria bacterium
CATGCAGGGCCGCACGCTCGGCTTTGGCCAGCTTTATCTCGAGGCGCAAAAGGACAAGACCGGCGCCTGGCTTGACGGTGGCAAAAACTATCATCTGCACGTCCCGCCGAACGCTCCTGTCGAGTTGTTCTGGTCGTTCACGATTTACGACAATCTGACCCGCGGCCCGCTGATCACGCCGCAAGGCGCGGCGGATATTTCCTCGCGCACGAAAGGGCTCGTGGTTAATGCCGATGGTTCGGTCGATCTTTATTTCGGTCCGAAGAAGCCGGCGGGTGCCAACGACAATTACGTTATGACCATGCCGAAAAAAGGCTGGTTCACCTACTTCCGTTTCTATGGGCCGAAGGAAGCTTACTTCGACAAGTCGTGGCAACTTCCTGATCTGGACGAGGTGAAGTGAGCAAACCAATCAACAAGAAAGGACAAAACAATGAAACTAAACAACCACCAGCTAAAAGCAGGTGGGTTAAAATCAAGTGCTGAAAGCACGGATACGGGTCGAAAGACCCGTCTGTTATTCTTCCACTTTTATTCTTTCATCGGGACTTGGCTCAAAATGGTGCTCAAGATAAGTTTTTATCATTTCGTCAGTAACTTGACCAGAAGTTGCACAAAAATACCCTCTTGCCCAAAAATGTCGCCCCCAATATCGCTTTTTAAGATGAGGAAATTCTTCCAACAATTTCGAAGAAGTCCTTCCCTTTATCCTTCTCATTATCTCACTTGGAGCCATATTCGGTGGCGCAGAGACAAACACATGTACGTGATCCTTGCTCACAACTCCACTTATGATATTGATCTCAAATGCCTCACAGGTTTGACGAACAAGCTCTTTTACTCGAAACGCCACTTCATCATGCAATACCTTGTAGCGATATTTTGTTACCCATACAAAATGATACTCAATATTGAAAACCGTATGACTTCCGTACCGATATTCCATAAACCCTCCTGTGCGAGGGCATACGCTAACATATATCCAATGATAAATCTATCCGCCTGAAGGCGGAGGTTTTAACCTTATTTGAGACTAATAAACTAATAAATACTGCCTGCAGCCGCAAACGCCGATGCAAAAATCCGTTCACCCGACGGCAGCGCATACAACCAGTCCAGATTAACGTTGTTGGAATTGCAATCCCCTTTTGGAGCCGTATCCACATAAGCAAAGAAATCATATGTGGTGTTGGCGATGTTGATGTTTTCATCAAAGAAGGGACTGTCGCTCGTTCCATACAGAATTTTAATTTTATATTGTATATCACCTGCAGTGGTATAGGTGTTTTGAACCACAATCGCAGGCGATGCATAAATGGGATGATATTGCTGACCTGAAGCAACGCTGTTGCCGAAATTATCGGCCATATCCCTGTTGATCACACAGTTGGTGATGTCGCTGCTGCCGCTGTTGGGATCATCCGGGATGTTAACCTTGTATAAATAGCCCTTGTCCGTACCAATATACAGCCGGTCGATATAACCGTTCCCGTCGGAATCCACCACGGACGGCTGACCGCTGGGAACGCCGCCTATGCCGAGAGGTTCGGAATTCAGAGAA
>JAPLJE010000071.1:1578-2094 GCA_026388755.1 Deltaproteobacteria bacterium
ATTCAGAGAAACTCTCTTGAGAAGGTTTCCCGTAGCCACATCAATCATATAGATCGACGGATACAGCGTGTTATCATAGGTTTTGCCGGATACGAAAAACGCCACCCATGTTTTGGTTCCATTATACAGGGTCCGTCCGATAACGGCAACAGCAGGTGACGACCGGCTTCGGAACAGTTCAGGATCGGCAAACTCCCACAAAAATGTCGGGTTGTAAGGATCGGTAACATCCAGGCAAAACACCGTATCCCCGCCGTTTCCTTCCGCGGAAAGCAGAACCGTTTTCCAGGCGCCGCCGATTTCAACATCGCTGATGGCCGGGGATGCATCCACATAAGCCTGGTCATCGCCGGACAATAGATTGTTTTTTAGCCTAGAAATCAGATTGGCAGGAATAAAAGCCCATTTCTCTGTGCCGAGGCCGTAGTCGGCGGAGCTGGATGTGCTTGGGTCCTTCCACTTGAAATAACCGCGGTATTCCGTGATGCTGGTGGTGTCAGGGTTGTCCCCCCATTT
>JAPLJE010000025.1:0-583 GCA_026388755.1 Deltaproteobacteria bacterium
ATCGATGACCGCCTTTCTTCTTTTTCTGTGGGGAAGTGGGATACGGGTGGTGTTTTACGTCTACCCCGATCCCCAGTGGATGTTTGGTCTCTTAGGATTTGCGGCATTCGGCGTTGTTTTGTTCGCTTGCAATCCATGTCGGTACGTAGGTCGTTAAACGTGCAGAGCTTAGTGCAAAAAAGATTAGTAAAGCGGAACCGGGTCGGACCAAATGAAGTGCTGGAATTTACTTACAAAACATCTGTCTGGGGTGTTGTTTTTCAAGCTTAAAATGCCCATTTTGCCATGGGAATGGACTTGTTAAGATGGGAGATCCTGGGGTCATGCCAAGAGCGAACCGACACTTCACATCCATCTTCTCATTTATGACAGAGATGGCGGAGATGTCATCCCCAAGAGTATTCAACTGGCGGCAGGGCGTACTGCCCAGGAATACAATCAGAGGAAACGTCGAAAGGGTGCTTAATGGCCACATTGCGGCTATGGAGAGATCCAAAAGGCGCCTGATCGATACCGGCTGATTGACAGAAAGGCATTGAAGGAGCTGCTTGATATCAGCGACAGTGATCAATTGAGCCTGTCC
>JAPLJE010000025.1:636-4323 GCA_026388755.1 Deltaproteobacteria bacterium
CCATCGAAGCTGGGTTGAAGAGGCTTTGAGAATTAAAGTGAGGATTAGGGAAAGAAGATGGTCTGAGAGCATCGCCGTGGGCACTTCGTTGTTCGTCGAACAGGCAGATAAGCACCCTAAAATAATATTGACAAAATGTAGCCACATGGCTACTATTTAATCATGATAGAAATTCGCAAAACTGTAATTTTCGCTGAATGGCTTGATGGGTTGCATGACATTCGTGCACGTACTCGTATCCTTTTTACGTCTATCACGGAATTTATAGGAGCTTATCATGGCTAAAACAATCACTACCAAATATGATGTCGCTGAACACCTCAGGACCCCAGAAGAAATGGCTGCTTACCTTGAGGCCTGCATTGAGGAGGCGAATGGCGATGCCGCTTTCATTGCAAAAGCCTTAGGTGATATCGCTCGAGCAAAGGGTATGTCACAAGTGGCTCGTGATGCCGGTCTGTCCCGGGAAAGTCTTTACAAAGCACTCTCTGGGGAACGAAGTCCGGGTTTCGACACAATTCTTAAAGTTATAGGTGCACTCGGCATAAAATTGCACGCGGAAGCTGCCCCTGCTAACAGCCCAACCGCCCAACATGCCGCTTGATCAGTGCGGAATTACTTTCGGTTTTTCATAGAATTATTGTACGCCGCCTGCTCAGCTAATCGTTATCTACCCGGTCTGGCCTGTCGATTTATGGGCCAACGATGAGAAAATATTGCTTAAATAGACTTTTTCATCCCTTTCTTTAGCCTTCAATACTATTCCAGAAAAGGAGAAAAGAATATATGCCAAATAAAAGTGATAACAAAATAATTATAGGTTTTATTTTAACGCTTTTTTCAGGATTAATTGGATACGGCACACAGCATTATTTCAGTCTTCAAGCTAAACGAGCTGAGCTTTTAGATGAGGTAAGGTTTAAGGCATATATAGAATTTATTGATAGTGCAAATAAACCAGAACAAGAGAAAGATCCTGTGCGTTTCCGTCTTGGATTGTTAGGCAGCCCAGATGTAATATCTTCGGCTGGGAAGTACCAGAAATCGCTTGCACTGGAATCTGAAGCAAATGATAGGTGATGACACCAAAATATAAAAAAGATGAGGAACTCCAAAATGGTTCTCAGGTTAAATGAGCTTCTTTCTTCTATGTCAAGGGAACAGGGTCTGCTTGACTTGTTGACATTCGTAAAAAGGCAACCGGTACTAACAAAAAAACACACCAGATAAACTGGTGATATTTACGTTGGGTACCTTCGATCTTGCAATCGGAAAGCGCTTCGGCATATGAGGTATCTTTCATTGCAAGGCTGGACTATTGAAGATTTGCTTTATTTCTGATATCCATCTTGATGGAAGAAGGATGATGTTAGGAAAATAGGGGACGGGTATTGATTTATCGATAAATGGGAAAAAATAATGAAAGGAAAATGGGTGTGACGCTGAACCCGATCGTGACCCTGTCGGGCCACTCCGGGTTAGCTCTGTGTTATATGCAACATAGAAAAAATCTTTCAAATTTTATCATGAGTGTGTATGATTCGGTCATATTATACACATAGGAGGTAAGAAATGAGAACGAATGTAGTCGTAGACGACAATCTCATGGCATCAGCCCTAAAAGTATCCGGCCTCAAAACGAAAAAGGATGTAATAGAAGAGGGGTTGAAACTGTTAGTTCAAGTGAAAAGCCAAAAAGAAATTAAGCGCTTTCGTGGGAAACTGAAGTGGTCTGGCAATCTTGATGAGATGAGGTTAGACAAATGATTCTCGTTGATTCGTCCGTATGGATCGACTACTTCAACGGTAACCAAACATCTCAAACTGACTGGCTTGATTCTTCCCTTGGGAATTTACCAATCGTCATGGGTGATCTTATCCTAACCGAAGTTCTTCAAGGCTTTCAGAACGACAGGAATTTTAAAATAGCTAAGGATCTTCTCTTAGGTATTCCATTTGTACCGATGGGAGGGCAAGTATTAGCCTTAGAGAGCGCGATGAATTATAGGTTTTTAAGAAAAAAAGGCGTTACCGTAAGGAAAACCATAGACATCATTATCGGAACTTTCTGCATCCACAACCAGCTAATATTGTTGCACTGCGACAGAGATTTCGATCCGATGGTTAAGTTCCTATGTTTGGAGATAATCGACATATAGCGATGCAATCCACGCGGACCCGCGTCGTCGCTCTGTTTATTGCGTTTCATTCGGCACTAATGACCAAGTCCGGTGTATTCAGTACGCTTTCTGAGCAAGCGGCTTAACGATTGGAGAAGCAATGAAAATTGGACGCAACCAACCCTGTCCATGCGGCAGCGGAATAAAACATAAAAATTGCTGTTTAGGTAAAGCGGCTGTACCTTCCCAAGCATTGTACTATAGGCGATTGTCCGAAGCTCATGATCGGCTTGTCGACCGTTTGATCGCCTATGCCGACAGGATTTTCGGCGAGGAGGCAGTTCATGCGGCGATGCATGAGTTTTTGCTGTGGCCCGAAGCTGAAGATGAGATCACTGAAGAAATGCTTGACCGGACAGGCCCACTGTTTTGGCCCTGGTATCTATTCAACTGGGAATACGATCCCCTCGATGTCGAAGTGAAACTCTCTGGGCCAGAGGGTCTTACGGTGGCCGAACTTTATGCCCAAGAGTTGTCCGGCAAAGTTGATTCGCTGGAAAGGCGCTTGATTGAGGGCATCAACCGAAAACCTTACAGCTTCTGGGAGGTGCTCAACGTCAACAAGGGAAAGGGCATGACGATGCAGGACATTCTCAAAGGCGTCCGTATTGAGGTTCAGGAACGCATGGGATCGGAACATGTACAAACCGGTGATGTGCTCTTCGGCCGCGCGGTCCTTGTAGACGGCGTTGGAATGCTGATCGGGCTTGCCCCGACCCTTATTCCTCCCAGTCGCAAACCGGATATTATCCAGTTGAGAAAAAGGCTGCATCGCAATCAATCTGTCATTACCGATGAGACATTGTTTGAATGGGACACAGAAATCAGGGACCTCTATTTCCATCTTGACCATTCATTGCATTCCATGCCGCAAATCCGCAATACAGACGGTCAGCCGTTGGTATTTCACCGGCTGATTTATGAAGTATCCTCGGCAGATGAGGCATTTGAGAAGCTCTGCGATCTTTGCGTTACCATGAAGCCCGAGGAATTGTGCACTGATGCAAAACGAGATAAGGCCGGCCGGATCATTCAAGTCGAAATTCCTTGGGACCGCATGGGCCACAAGACAAGCCCCGGAATGCCCAATACGTTATTGGGCCATATTGTAATCGACGGTCATCGATTGACCGCTGAAGTCAACTCGGCAGAGAGGGCAGAGACAATACGCCATGAGATTGATGTCAGGCTTGGTGGCGGCGCTCGATTCAAGGTTGACGAGATTCAGGATATGGATTCGATGATGAGCAAAAGCACAGCCGGAACTGCCGGAAGGAAAAAATCAAAAGAACATGAAGAATTAATGCAGCATCCTGAAGTGAAAGAGCAGATGGCGGAAATACTGGGCAAGCACTGGGAAAGCTGGGTGGATCAAAAGATACCGGCTTTAGGAGGAAAATCCCCGAGGGATGCCGTCAAAACCGCCGATGGGCGTGAAGCTGTTGAAGCGCTTTTGAAAGATATCGAAAGGGGCCGTGGACAAGACCCTTTTTTTGCGGAAGTCAAC